>NZ_NJGF01000003.1:0-277602 GCF_002209985.1 Bacillus sp. K2I17 | reverse complement strand
TCCAGAAAAACCAGAAACGACGGATCCAGAAAAACCAGAAACGACGGATCCAGAAAAACCAGAAACAACGGATCCAGAAAAACCAGAAACGACGGATCCAGAGAAACCAGAAACGACGGATCCAGAGAAGCCTGAAAAAGAATTACCGAAGACAGGACAGAAAATGCCTGTGGAACCATATATGGGAGCACTTCTTATTATGATGAGTTTTGGATTGCTCGTATTAGGTAGAAAACAGCAGAGATAATAAAAATGAAAAGGTATCCTCAAAGTATTGGAGGATACCTTTTTTATTTGGCATAAAAAACATTTAGCAAAAGAACTCGATGCAAATAGAAACAAAAAGGAAGAAAAAGTTCATCCTATTTTCTTAATATGGTTATATCAAAAATAGCTATATATATTTAATGTGAAAATAGAAGGTTAAAGGCCTTCGTAATGTTTGGGTGAAAAAAGAGTTATCTATGTAATTAATTTGAGTACTTTAAGAAAGAGGGCTTTTTCCTAAAGTATTCAAAGGATGATAGTCCAATAGCAGGTGGGAGATGAAACTCGTTTTAGCACTGTATTAACACCTTAAAATGTAGATAGGGGAAAATAATGTAAAGAAACTATTGTATGTTTAAAAATCATATGTTACATTTGTGTTACGAAACAATTACAAAACGTAACTTATGTTACGTTTTTGTTTTCTTTTGCTTTTCGATATATTACGATTTGAAGTTCATATCCAATCAACCGAGAATATGTAAAGTTAAAAAAATAGCAACCTAAAAAGAGTTTTTCTATGTGTATAAGAGTGTGTGTAGTAAAGAGTCTGGTGAGAGCTTTACGCACATTATTAAAATTCCTTTCTGTCTTAAAAGAAGAAAAACAAATACCAACTATTTAGGTGTTTTAAGTAATGATAGTAAATGAAATGTACAGTACATATTTACTTTCAGTCTAATTACTACACAGACTTTTATACATATGCTGTTATTGTTTTAGGAACACATAGGGGGAGAAAGAATGAGGAAGTTATTAACAGTAATTGGAATTACATGTTTAATGTTAGCTGGATGTAGTAATGGGAATTTTGAAAAAGAAATGGATGCAGGGAAGACCGCGTTAACGAATAAAGAATATAAAAATGCCTTATCATCATTTGAAAAAGCGCTAGATGAGAAACAAGACGATTCAGATGTAATGGTGCTTGTAGAACAAACGAAAATAATGATTGAAGCAGTGAAGTTAAAAGAAGAAACAAAGGTAGAAGAATCAATCAAGTCATTTGAAAAAGTAGAGAACATGAAGGATGGGAATAATACACTTATAAAGCAGGCAAAGGAAGAACGAACAGCATTACTAGCTGTGTTAGAACAAAAAAAGAAGTATAGTGAGCAATTGGCGAAAAGTGAAGAGTTAATAAGTAAGAAAAATTATGCACAAGCGAAAGAGATATTAAATAAGTTAGTTGCAGAAACAAAAGATAATAAGAACCTTGAAGAATATAATAAAAAAGCAGTAGGATTAGTTACTAAAATTAATGAAGAAGAAAAAAATGCAAAGAGTGAAGCAGCAGTGAAGGCACAAAAAACAAATGTAGTAACGAATCAAAAGGTAGCAACAGAAAAGAACGAAAAAACTGAGACAGGAAAGAATCAAAATGCATTTACTTTTGAAAAAGCTAAAGAATATATCAAAAATGAATATAAAGAAGAATATGATTACACGCTAGAAGATACACAAGTAGAAAATGGAAAGAAATATTATAAAATTAGAGTGCGTACGACATATAAAATAGAAGGCGCAGCTGGATCAGGATTTACTGGCGTATTCAAAGTATTCGAAGATGGTACGATTATTGAAATGCACTAAATCGATGAAAAAGGTATCCTCAAAGTATATGAGAGTACCTTTTTTAGCATAAAAAAAAGCATCTAGCAAAAGTACTAGATGCAAATAAAAACACAAGGGAAGACAAAATTCTTCCCGTTTCCCGTATGTAATTATATCAAAAAATATATAAAAAACTAGCTTTATTTTTATATAATTGATGTGTAAAGCTATGAAAGTATAAGATTACACTGTTTTCATAGTGTTTTATTGAAAAAAGGAGCTGCGTATATGATTAATTTTAAACCGGAAAATTTGAACCAACTACTAAAAGTAATGTTAATTAGTGCGAACAAGTCTTATGATGCGATTAAAGATTATGAATTTACGGGAGAAGTGGTAGTATTCCGTGTAGACTTCGAATATATTGACGTTTCTCTAATGATTGTAGATATGTTAGGAAGATCTGCTTCTAAATTTAACATTTTGCCATATGCCCGTCCGAATACGAATGAAATAGATTACATTCAGTTTCAAGTGTATTCGATTAATGAAGGGAATTTTAAAGAAGTAATGGATACGATGTAGAAAACTATAAAGTGAAACTTTAATCAGTGGGAGATTCATCCCCACTGATTATTAGTTGAACCAATCGGACGTTTACGGGCAGTTGATCGCCCACCTAACTTCTTTGCTCCAGCTGAAATTTTTTGGGAGTTTTACTGCCCGTTAACGTGGGGTAATTTTACAAATATGTATATACCAACTAATATATAATTAATAAATTCATATAATTGGAGTGATGAGATGCAGCCGTTAGAAAGGGAGATTCATTCTAATATGCTGAAAGTGTGGCGAATCCACGCTTTAATTGGAGCGGCAGTTATACTAGCAGTCGTAATTGCGTATTTCTTTTTTATGATCAATTTTAACTGGTGGGGCTGGTTGTTTGGTTTGCTAGTAACAGGCGCTATTACATTTATCCCGCTTGATTATTTTGTGTTTCCAAATTTACGTCAACGTTATTATAGTTACAGATTAAATGAAGAAGAGATTGAGATTCAAAAGGGAATGTTCGTTGTAAAACGCGTACTTATTCCGATGATGCGTGTGCAGCACGTAACGATTGAACAAGGCCCAATTATGAGAAAGTATAATTTAGCAGAATTACATATTTCAACAGCGGCAACTTCTCATAGTATTCCAGGCTTAACGAAGGAAGAAGCAGAGCAGCTGAAAAGACAAATTGGAGAACTTGCGAAAGTGAGTGATGAGGATGTATAAGAGGCAACATCCGATCACGATTTTATTAGGTATTCGAATTGCGGGTTTATTGCCTTTTATTTTACTTGTTTTATTTCGATCAGATGGTCAAGTGAAACCTTGGTATTTTTTTCATCTTGTTCTTTTGGCCATATTATTTATTATGGCAATTTTCTCAGCTATAAAATGGTATTTCAAAGTGTATTGGGTTGAAAATAATATTTTACATATTAAACACGGCGTTTTTGTGAAGAAAGAAAGTTACTTAAATAAAGAACGTGTGCAAAATATTAGTACGTCTTCTAACATCATTTATCAAGTGCTTGGACTGACGAAATTAAATATAGAAGTAGCAGGCGGTGGTAGTGAGCCGGAAGTGATGTTAGCTGGTATTAAAGAAGATGAAGCGAAGGAACTGATTGCTTTATTAAATAAAAAAAGAAGCGCTGCGAGTGAAGAAGTACCCATGGCAGAAGAAAATAAGACGATTTATCAGTTAACGATGAAAGAGATTTTAGCAGCTTCCATTACGTCTGGTAGATTCGGATTAGTGTTTTCAGGATTACTTCTTATTTACACAGAGTTTAATCAATTTCTTCCAAAATGGCTCATAAATAAAGTGGAAGCGTATGTGATGGATAACGGTGTATATGAATTAATCGTTATGGCCGCGATTTTAATGGCGGTTTCGTGGGTCGTTTCGACAGCTGGCTATGTGTTAAAATATGCGAACTTTAAAATAGAGCGAAACGGAAATGAAGTTCGCATCGTGCAAGGGTTATTTGATAAGAAAGAGTTTGTTTTAAAATTACACCGCATTCAAGCAATTACGGTGAAAGAAGGCATTCTTCGTCAGCCGTTCGGTTATTGCTCTGTCGAAGTGGAAGTCATTCAAAGTATAGAAGCAGCTGGAAATGAAGTTATGTTACATCCTTTTATGAAAAAGAAAGATGTCCAGCAGTTACTTACATATTTGCAGTTACCGTATGAAATGGAAGAGGAAATCGTTTATTTACCGAAGGCTGCATTACGTCGTTACGTAATAATGGGCTGGATTACAGGTGCTGTGCTCGCACTGCCGATCATCGGTACGAGTATATATTTCAAACAAAATATGGCGTTATTCACGCTAATACCACTATTTATCGCATTTACGTTACTTGCATACGCTCGGTATACAAGTGGCGGATATATGATACGAGACAATCAGTTAGTCATGGTATACCGTGGTCTTGCGAAATATACGGGGATCATGCGAAGAAGGCATGTTCAAGCGGTAGGATACAATCAGTCGCATTTTCAAAAGAAAGACGAGTTATGTACAGCTGCCGTATCAGTAGCGGGACATAAATATAAAGTGAAGCATATGCAAAAAGAAGACGCACTTCGCATATATAATTGGTATAAAGAAAAAGGAAACACCGGTGCGTAACGGTGTTTCCTTTTTTGTGTCGTGATTTGTCGATAAGTCGATATATTTCAAAAATCGCTGATATAATTTCATGTACCGCAGCCTTGGAGAAACCACAGTACAAAAATCCTTAAACTAACACATCAAAAGTAGTCACAAATGACGGACGAGAGAAGATACTTTTCTGCTGCTCTGCATGTGGATGCGCCTGAGCCTGAGCTTGTCCTTCCGCTTGTGCAGGGCGTTTTTTATGAGCGTTTTCGAATGAACGTGATTCTGTCCAGTCTTTAAAGTTTTGCTCCGTTTCCCACATCGTTAAGATGACATATGTATCGTTACTTAATGGGCGTAGAACACGAATTGCTTGGAAACCGGGTTCGTTTTCAATAAGGCCTGCTCGGTTTTTAAATCGGTTTTCAAATACTGGGCGACCTTCGTCTGTTACAGAAATGTTGTTACAAACGATATAGCCAGGTTGTCCTTTAAATTCTCCAACAGCGTCTAGTACGTCATATTGAAGCGCTGATTCTACTGATTCTTCTGTATTTTCTTTATAAAACATATCTTTTTCATTATTTTTTGCAGTGAAATGTGCTTGTTCTAGAGGTGTTTCGTATGAAATAATAGCCTTCATTTTAATGCCCCCTTAATGGTTTGTTTCTATTATATCAACTCTCTTAAAAAACTTCGAAGATTATATACATAAAGATACTTCTTTTTCAAATAATAAATGTACCATCATTTGGAAAGAAGGCCGATGTATGAAGAAAGTAAAGTGGACTTTATTAGGTGGATTCGCAACGCTAGTATTAGCGCTTGTACTTTATAAACTTATTGTGTTAGCTGGTGGCTATATGATGGATGAAAAGCAGCTCGTTTTCCACTCTTCATCACGTATCGTTGACCAGAAAGGGAAAGAGATTACGAAATTATATGTAGAAAATAGAGATCTCGTACCAGTCGAGCAAATTCCAAAGCATGTCCAGCAGGCGTTTATTGCGGTGGAAGATTCTCGTTTTTATGAGCATCAAGGAATTGATTATCCGTCTATATTCCGTGCTCTTTATAAAGATACATTAGCTGGAGAGAAGGTCGAAGGCGGTAGTACGATTACGCAGCAACTCGCTAAAAACGTTTTTTTAACTCGTGAAAAAACAGTTACGCGTAAATTGAAGGAAGTCGCAATTTCCCTTCAATTAGAGCAAAAATATACGAAGCAACAAATTCTTGAAATGTATATGAATCATATTTATTTTGGGCATGGGGCTTACGGTATTCAAGCAGCAGCAAAGTTGTATTTTAATAAAAATGTAGAAGATTTAACAGTAGAAGAGGGCGCAATGCTTGCAGGTCTTCTGAAGTCGCCAAACGGATATTCACCTTATTTCTCTCCAGAGAAGAGTAAGGAGCGCCGCGATCTCGTATTGTCACTTATGCATAAACAAGGCTATTTGACCGCTGAAGATAGTGTACGTTATCAAGGAAAGACAATTGCTTTATATAAAAACTTAGACGAGAATGAACTCGCATATATGCCGTATATTGATATGGTTATAGATGAAGCAGCTCGTTTATACGGATTGTCTCATCAAGAAGTACTGCGCGGAGGATATACGTTTGTCGTACCGATGGATGAAAAGATTCAAAAGGTAGCGTATAACCAGTTCCAAGATGCACGGAATTTCCCTGGGAAAGAAGAGGGGACGCAAGGTGCATTTTTATTAATGGATAATCGTACGGGCGGAATTAAGGCGGCGATTGGCGGAAGAAAGTACGTCCCGAGGGGCTTTAATCGTATTTTCGCAAAAAGACAGCCCGGTTCTGTGCTAAAACCACTTATCGTCTATGCACCAGCACTCGAAACGAAAAAGTATAATCCGTATTCTTTATTGACGAATGAAAGAAATTCATTTGAAGGCTATGAACCCCGAAATTATAACTATGCGTATTCGAAAGAAATGACGATGTACGATGCGATTTTAGAGTCAGCAAATGTGCCGGCAGTTTCTTTATTAAATGAGTTAGGGGTAGAAGAAGGAAAGCAATATTTAGAGAAAGGAAATGTTCATATTGCAGACGCAGGGTTAAGTACAGCGCTTGGCGGATTGAAAAATGGTGTTTCACCATTTGATCTTGTAAAAATGTATCGTGCGTTTTTAGCAAATGGTGCTATTATTGAGCCGCACGTTATTGATAAAGTGTTAAATAGACACGGTGCAGTTATTGGAGAATCGCCAAAAGTAGAAACGAAAATATTCTCGAAACAAACGGCGTGGTATATGACGAAAATGTTAGAAGGAGTTGTAAAGGAAGGGACAGCGAAAGCCGGTGTATATAGCGGGGCGTTAGCTGGGAAAACAGGTACAACTTCCTTGCCAAATGACGATAATGGAGCTAGAGATATGTGGTTCGTCGGCTATACACCAAATTTAGTAGGTGCTGTTTGGATTGGTTATGACCGTACGGATAAAGAGCATCAGTTGCAAGGAGAAAGTGCGTCAGCAACGAAATTGTTTAAGAAAATTTTAACGAAGGCAAATGTAGAACAGAAAGAGCAGTTTATGAAACCAGAAGGTGTGGAAACAATCGGTGCTCCGATTCGTTTGCGCAAGATTGAAGATGTGAAAATGAAATTAGCGTTCAGCCCTTTCGGTTTATTTAAAGCAAAATTAAGCTGGACACCACTTCCAGATGAAAGAATTATGTATCGTATTTATAGAGTGGAAAACGGAGTTCATACGCATGTAGGCACTGTAAATGGTGCCGGAGAATATGAGGAAAAGTTCGTTAACATCTTTTCAAAACCGAGTTTTTACGTTGTACCATATAACACACAAACGAAACGTGAAGGAGAAAAGTCAAAAGTAGCTAAACCATAGTTTTTCTCTGTGCTATAATAAGAATGTTGTGAAAATAGTAAGCGGTTTTACGAATGTTTGTGTCAATTTCATGAACAACGTACATAATGTTATGCATTTTGTTTTTACAAGCTGTATAGTAAAAAAAGATAAATATCGGAATAGAACGTATTTAGAGCAAAAGCATTGGCAAGGAAGGGAGCAAGGGTCTTGGTAAGAACTATAAATGAGACATTTTTAAAAGCATGTAGGGGGGAACGTACTGATTATGTACCAGCATGGTATATGCGTCAAGCAGGTCGTTCGCAGCCGGAATATAGAAAGATAAAAGAAAAGTATTCTTTATTTGAAATTACACACAATCCAGAGTTATGTGCTTACGTTACAAAGTTACCAGTTGATCAATATAACGTAGACGCAGCAATTCTGTATAAAGATATTATGTCACCACTACCTGCAATTGGTGTGGATGTAGAAATTAAATCAGGTATTGGCCCAGTTATTGATAATCCAATCCGTTCTTTACAAGACGTAGAAAAACTAGGGGAAATCAATCCAGAAGATGACGTACCGTACATATTAGATACGATTCGTTTATTAACGACAGAAATGTTAGACGTACCGTTAATCGGTTTTTCAGGAGCTCCATTTACATTAGCGAGCTATATGATTGAAGGCGGTCCATCTCGCAATTACCATAATACGAAAGCGTTCATGTATGCAGAGCCGAAAGCTTGGTTCGCTTTAATGGATAAGCTAGCAGATATGGTTATTACATATTTAAAAGCGCAAATTAACGCAGGAGCAAAAGCGGTTCAAATTTTCGATTCTTGGGTTGGAACAGTAAATGTAGCAGATTACCGCGTATTTATTAAACCAGCAATGGAGCGTATTTTTGCAGAAGTTCGCCCGATGGGTGTTCCAATGATTATGCACGGCGTAGGAGCTGCACACTTAGTAAATGAATGGCACGACTTACCACTTGATGTAGTAGGCTTAGATTGGCGCTTACCGATCGAAGAGGCACGCACGCGTGGTGTTCATAAGGCGGTACAAGGTAATATGGACCCGTCATTCTTACTTGCGCCATGGTCTGTTATTGAAGAACATGTAAAAGGTATTTTAGATCAAGGGATGAAGCAGCCAGGTTATATCTTTAACTTAGGACACGGTGTATTCCCAGAAGTAAATCCAGATACATTAAAACGTTTAACTACATTTATTCATGAATACTCTAAAGGGCAGTTAGCGAAGTAAAGGAGCATTGCTGTATGAAAAAGAAAATTGGTTTGCTTGTAATGGCATACGGAACGCCATATAAAGAAGAAGATATTGAACGTTACTATACACATATTCGTAGAGGAAGAAAGCCAAGTCCTGAAATGCTAGAAGATTTAACAGAGCGTTACCGTGCAATTGGTGGTATTTCTCCTTTAGCTACTATTACATTAGAGCAAGCTAAAAAGTTAGAACAGCGTTTAAATGAAGTACAAGATGAAGTAGAGTACCATATGTATCTTGGCTTAAAACATATCGAACCGTTCATTGAAGATGCAGTGAAAGATATGCATAACGACGGTATACAAGATGCAATCGCACTTGTTCTTGCGCCGCACTATTCTACATTTAGCGTGAAATCGTATGTAGGACGAGCACAAGAAGAAGCAGAGAAACTTGGAAACTTAACAATTCACGGCATTGATAGCTGGTATAAAGAACCGAAATTCATCCAGTACTGGGTTGATGCAGTGAAAGGTATATATAACGGTATGTCAGAAGCAGAGCGTGAAAAAGCAGTATTAATCGTATCTGCACATAGCTTACCAGAAAAAATTATCGCACTTGGCGATCCATATCCAGACCAATTAAATGAAACAGCTGACTATATCGCAAGAGGTGCTGAAGTAGCAAACTATGCAGTAGGTTGGCAAAGTGCAGGAAACACACCAGATCCTTGGATTGGTCCAGATGTACAAGATTTAACGAGAGAACTAAATGAAAAGTACGGTTATACTTCATTCGTATACGCACCAGTTGGATTTGTTGCGGAACATTTAGAAGTTTTATATGACAACGACTTTGAGTGTAAAGTTGTGACAGATGAAATTGGCGCGAAATATTATCGTCCAGAAATGCCAAATGCATCGGACGCATTTATTGATTGCTTAACAGATGTTGTATTAAAGAAAAAAGAATCTGTATTGTAAAAAGAAAGGGGGAGCATGCTTGAGGAAAAAAGTTGTAATCATCGGCGGTGGCATCACAGGATTAACAACAATGTATAACTTACAAAAAGATATTCATGACAAGAACTTGCCGATCGATACATTACTTATAGAAGCATCGGGTAAACTTGGCGGGAAAATTCAAACCGTTCGAAAAGATGGATTTACAATTGAACGCGGACCGGATTCTTTCTTAGCACGAAAAGAAAGTGCCTCTAGACTGGCGCGAGAATTAGGTCTTGGTGATGAACTTGTAAATAATAAGGCCGGTCAATCATTTATCCTCGTAAACAATCGGTTACATAAAATGCCGAGCGGATCGATGATGGGAATTCCAACGCAAATTACGCCGTTTCTATTTTCCAGGCTGTTCTCCCCAATTGGTAAACTAAGAGCTGGTTTTGATCTGTTAATGCCCAGGTCAAAGCCAGTATCTGACCAATCACTCGGGCAGTTTTTCAGACATCGCCTCGGCAACGAAGTGGTTGAAAATTTAATAGAACCATTACTATCGGGTATTTATGCAGGGGATATCGATGAAATGAGCTTAATGTCAACATTCCCGCAAATGTATCAAATTGAGCAGAAACATCGCAGTATTTCACTCGGTATGCGTACGCTTGCTCCGAAAAAAGAGAAATCTGAACCGAAAAAGGGAATCTTCCAAACAGTGAAAACAGGTTTAGAATCTATAGTAGAATCTCTCGAAGCAAAGATACATGAAGGTACGATAATAAAGGGAACTCGCATTGAAAAAGTTACAAAACTTGGTGATGCTTACACGATTACTCTTAGTAACGGAAAAGAAATAGAAGCGGACGCGGTCGTAGTGGCAAGCTCACATAAAGTATTGCCATCTATGTTCGCGCAGTACAAGCAGTTTCGTTTCTTCCGCAACATTCCGTCTACATCAGTTGCAAATGTGGCAATGGCTTTCCCGCAATCAGCCATTCAGCGCGATATTGACGGCACAGGGTTTGTCGTATCTCGAAATAGCGACTACACAATTACAGCATGTACGTGGACACATAAAAAATGGCCACATACAACGCCAGAAGGAAAAACGCTTCTTCGTTGTTACGTCGGTCGTGCTGGTGATGAAGCAGTTGTAGAACAAACAGAAGAGGAACTCGTTCAGCTCGTACTAGAAGACTTACGAAAGACGATGGATATTACAGAGGATCCTGAGTTTACAGTCGTAAGTCGCTGGAAAGAAGCGATGCCCCAATATACAGTAGGCCATAACGAGCGAATGAAGAAACTCACAACATTTATGGAAAAAGAGTTGCCAGGTATATACTTGGCAGGTAGTTCTTACGCTGGTTCTGGTCTTCCGGACTGTATTGATCAAGGTGAGAAAGCCGCAAAGCGTGTACTATCTCATTTGGAGAAAGTAATGGAGACGGAATTACTCGCACAATAAAATATAAGAAACGCCTTCAATCACATTGAAGGCGTTTTGTTACTTATTCACCAATAAACATATATAAGTTATTTGGCTTTATAACGGAATCTCCCGCATAAATAACCCATTCTGTTAAGTTTTCAAACTCTAACTGATAACTATTTCCCTCACTCATATCTTTTATAAAATATGGTTCATTAATGAGTATTCCTTGAATGAAATCTTCCGTAATGTTTTGCATTTCAAACCACATATGTTCACTTTTTCCTTCTTCGTAGGAAACACCAAACTTAGCGAGGAAACGAAAATCTTCATTTGATTGTTCAATGTGAAAAATATTGCTGAAATACCCGAAAGTATTCTTCGCATTGTAAGCCATACGATCGGTTTCACTATTTGTTTTATAGAACATGAGCCCTGTAGCTTCCTCGTGTTCTTTGAAAAAACTTTCAATATATTCTTCTGAAGTATTAAATTTGAATAAAAGAACGGACGGAGATTGATGGTATTCATCTCGGTCATCCATCCCGCCTAAGAATACGTTTTGTGCATCTATTGGTTGTAGTTTCACTTCTTCATCCTCGATTGAAGATAATTGATCCATACTCGTTTTATGCCCAATATAAGATAATCCCTTTTCCCACGGAACAGCTACTGTATGGATAGAACCTTGCTGACTATGCGCGATCACGATAGGCTCATTCATAGGGACTTGTCCATTCTCAACGGCATTATTAGCAAATGTTTGAAAGAGATCACCAATGCCGTAATAGGACGAAATGCGATTTGGAATAATTAATTCTATTTCTGTTACGCCTGCTCTTAAAAGGCCATGTGTATGAAACCAATATTGCGTAGGCTCACCTTCTTTATCGTCTTCATAAACAGAATGAATAACATACAAGTCAGGAATGTCAGGTAATAATTCATTTTCAACGTGATATTCAATATAGCTTCTAGATATCACTTTCATTGCGGCACTTGAATCGATCACAAATAACAAATCTGGAGCGAGGTGCCATAAAAACTGTAACTGCTGGAAAAAGCAGTCCAATACATCGCCTACAAATAGCGTACGAGTGAAAATTTCAGTTCCATAAGCAGCATCTTCAAAATGACGATCTACGATTGTAGAATCTTGTCTATTGTACATTTTATATTCTTCTGGGTTATTTGCCTCATCAATATGCAGCTCATACGGTATGATTGTTTCATCCATATGTAACTCAACAATAAGGCTTGTCTCATCACTAAAAACAATTTTTAACTCATCAACTTTAGTAGAGATAGTTTCTAGCCGCTGTTTTAACTGCTCAATTGTAATTCTAGTAGGTATAACGGCAATCATATCTGAAAAATGACGTTCTAATGTTCCATTCATAGCTGCGCGGTATGTTTCTGTTTGTACTTCCATCCAATCACTCCTATTCAAATGAATCCATTTTACATGCCAATGAACTTTCGATATTTTCTGTTTTCTCTCTCTAACATTATAGAGCGCATTCGTAGAAGGTGTAAAATTATTATTTTGTATTATAGTTTGAAAGCCTGTAAATTAAATAAATTTTTTGTAAAACTTGTCGAAATATCATTCTATATAACGAATCATTTGATATGATAGAAATGCTGAGAAAATATGAAATAGGGAGAGGAAAATGGCTGTGAAGAAATTGTTAAGTGTCTTTTTATCATTCATACTATTGCTTTCATTTACTGGAACTTTAGTACAAGCAGAAGAAACGACTTCTATGTCAGTAGAAAAAGCAATTCAAGTATTTAAACAGCAAGGGAAAACGAAGGGGATAGTGGAAGGGTATATCGTTGGATATACGCAAAGTCCTTCTAAATACACGAAAGATCCGGCTAAGTTTGATGATACAAACGTAGCAATTGCCGATTCGCCAAATGAAACGAATCCAGACAAAATCATGCCTGTTCAGTTGCCGAAAGGTGATGTGAGAGCGGCAGTAAACGTGAAAGATCATCCTGAAAATATCGGGAAGAAAGTTAGTTTAACAGGGACGCTTGAATTATATTTTAGTAGCCCAGGTTTAAAATCGGTAACGGCTCATAAGTTTCAAGGGGAAGGACAAAACCGTGTTAGCGATGTAGTAGCTTCGCCTGGTAGCGGAGAAGTTGCGAAGGGCACAGCGGTAACATTAACAACGAATACAGAAGGAGCAACAATCTACTATACGTTAGATGGCTCTAACCCTACAAACAAGAGTGTTCGTTATAACGGACAAATTGTAGTGAATGAAAATAGTGTGATTAAAGCAATTGCAGAGAAAGAAGGGCTTACTGCTTCAGCGATTTCAACATTTTCATTTACTATCGTAAACAATGAACAGGTTCGTATTCATGATATTCAAGGAAAATCACATATTTCTCCTTACAACGGGAAGAAAGTCTACAATGTGGAAGGCGTTGTAACAGCGCTTGATAAAAATGGTTTTTATATAGAAGATAATCAGCCGGATAATGATCCAGCTACTTCAGAAGGTATGTATGTGTACAAAAAGGATGCGAATGCAGCAGTAGGAGATCTTATTCAAGTTGATGGAGTAGTAGAAGAATATGTTGGACCTGGATATGCAGAAAGGTTTGACACAGACTTAACTACGACGGAAATTAAAGCGAGCCGTGTTGCTGTCATCGCAAACGATCAACCATTACCAGCACCGATTGTACTTGGAGAAAACGGTGTGAAAATCCCTGATCAAATTATCGATAATGATGCATTCGGTTTATTTGATCCAAATGAAGATGCAATCGATTTTTATGAAAGTATAGAAGGTATGCGCGTTACGATGCCAACGCCAAAAATTATTGCACCTCAGAAAAACGGAAATTTATATGTAACAGTAGAAAATGGCGGAAATAAAGTCGTAACGAAATATGGCACACCTTTATTAGATGAAAATCAATTAAACCCAGAGCGTCTTTCTGTAAAAGTACCTCGCGATTATGTAGCAAAAGTAGGAGATACTTTCACTGGAGATATAACAGGGGTAGTAGGATATGATTACGGTTCGTTCCGCATTGCGCCAATAACGGAATTACCATCTGTAGTGGACGGTGGATTTAAGCAAGTAGGGGCGAATATTCAGCCTCGTCTTGATAAGTTAACAGTTGCTACATATAACATTGAAAACTTTTCGGCGAATAAAAAAGAAACAACAGATGAAAAAGTAAAAGCGTTAGCGTATTCTATTAAATACAATTTAAAAATGCCAGATATTATCGGTGTAGAGGAAATGCAAGATAATAACGGAACGATTAATGACGGTACAACAGATGCTTCGTTAAGCGCAAAACGTATCATTGATGCAGTTCTAGAAATTCGCGGACCGAAGTATGAGTATGTAGAAATTGCTCCGAATAATAATCTAGACGGAGGAGCACCAGGAGCGAATATTCGCGTCGGTTTCTTCTACAACCCATCACGCGTGAAATTAGCAGCAGTACCGAAGTTACTTGATAAAAATGTCGTTCGTATTGGAGACGAAAATTCATTATTTGAAAGTACACGTAAACCGCTTGCAGCAGAATTTACGTTCCAAGGACAAAACGTTGTTGTCGTTGCAAATCACTTAAACTCAAAAATAGGAGATGCAACGCCATTTGGAAAAGTGCAGCCGCTCGTATTAAAGAGTGAAGAAAAACGAATTCAGTTAGCGCAAGAAGTAAATCACTTTGTACAAGGAATTCAGAAAAAGAACACGAATGCACCAGTTGTTGTGTTAGGGGATATGAACGATTTTGAGTTCGCTAAACCACTAAAAGCACTAGAAGGAACAAACTTAAAAAATATGTTAAACACAGTGCCGAAAGAGAACCGCTACACGTACATTCATGAAGGAAATGCACAAGTGTTAGATCATATTTTAGTAACAAACAACATCGCACCACACACAATTGTAGACCCAGTACACTTAAACTCAAACATTATGAAAGAACATGGACGTGTAAGTGACCACGACCCAGTACTTGCTCAAATTGATTTGAAGAAAGCTTCTTAAATTAGGGGAACGCTTAGGTAACTAAGCGTTCTTTTTTGTTTTTGTAGCGTCATAGAATGGTATAAAGAGGTGATTCCTTTTTTTGTAATCTGGTGATAAAATTAATTGAATATTTAGTCTTTATGAGGAGGGCAACGATGCCAGCGCAAATAAATGGAAAGCTAATGAATCAGCTTGCAATTTTTTTTAGTACGATCGTCATGTTTCAATTTGTAGCTGAGGTAACAGGACTTACTCAAAATTTGGATATTACATATAACTTAATACATACAGCATTGTCCTATGTAACGTTTAGTTTGGCAGTCATTTTTACTCTAATAGGTGCAAGAAGAGAATTAAGTACATATGCAATTATTTTATTATGTTCAGTTGTAGGTATTAAAGCGATTTATTTTGCGGCGATCGTTATTTTATGGGGATTGGCAGGTACGCCGTAAAGGGGAGATGATTATATGAGTATTGAAAATATAAGATTGATAAATGTAAATGATAATAAGAGCGTAATTCTCTAAGCTAACTTAGGGAATTACGCTCTTATTCGTACAATCACTTAGTCTGAAATTGCTTGAAGCGCTTTTCTACACCGATCTCTTTTTTGGAGTCTTCTTCTATATTTTTTTCTATCCCGCTTTACTCCTTGTATATACATAAATAAGCTAACGAGAAGGAATAAAGCACATTGCATCGTTAAAATGTACGGTGACATGCCTTGCAATGGTTGTTTCGGATCATATAAATGAATAGGTGCTCCGCCGATTGAAGGAAATATTGTATTTAGCAGGACGTAAGGAATGGAGGCAACTGCGAATGGAAAGAGAATTGCCATATAGTCCTTTTGTGACCATACAGATGCAGCAAGTCCTAAAAGGGCCATTAAACCTGCAAATAAAAAATTAATTCCGATATATACAGTAATGTAAGTGAGAGGCGCATCGAAATATAGGTTTGCGAACATTCCATCAGCATTTATGATGCCTGAACCAATCGTAGGTGTTCCGTCTGGAATGGTTAATTTGCAAAATAATAACGATAAGATGAATGGAAATGTATAAAGAAATCCTCCGCAAAAAAACGTAACGATATATTTCATTACTGAATAAGGAAATAAAGAAATCCCCTTACTCACAAACGGTTTAAAACCATCTGACTTATCCGAATTGTAACTTGTACTAAAGGGGAAACTCGCAATAACTGGCATTAATAATAAATAAACATCCATTTCATTGTCGCGAAATCCGATCCATTTTATATCTGTTGAAATAGGTCCACTCGCTGCGTCTCCTAAATAACGAATTACATAGTAATAGTGATAAATACAAATAAGAACGAATCCACTAAACATAATAATTAGAGAAATACGACTACAAAAAGCTTGCTTTATATTTAAACGAAGCGCACGCATCATGACTGAAAAAGCCTCCACTATTTTGATAAACTTGTCTATTTTCTATATTACTATTAAATGTAAACATTTTCTTGTTTTTTTATTTGATTATTTGAAAAAAGGGAAATTTGATGTCGTTAAGTAAGGTTTAACTAAAATTATATTTTCTAAAATATGGTTGACAATTAAGTATTACATTTGTAATCTTAATTGTAGATTACAAATGTAATACTGAGGAGTGAAATATCTATGACAAATCAATTACCTAAAATATCTGAAGCGGAATTAGAAATTATGAAAGTACTTTGGTCAAACTCTCCACAAACAGCGAATGAAATTATAGAAGAACTAGAAGATGCAATGGACTGGAAACCGAAAACAATCCGTACATTAATTAATCGGTTAGTACAAAAGGAAGCCGTTTCTTACCATCAAGATAAAGGGCGCATGTATGCTTATTATCCGTTAGTATCACAAGATAATTATTTGCAAGTTGAAACGAAATCTTTGCTAAAGCGTTTTTGCGGCGCAGCGTTTAAGCCATTACTTGTTAATTTTTTAAAAGAGGAAAAATTGTCTTCAGAAGATATTAATGAACTGAAACGCATTTTAGATGAGAAGACAGAGGAGAACAAGAGGAAGGATAGATAACAATGATAGACATGCTTATAAATGTATACCTTCCTCATTTTTTTGATTGGCTTATAGAAACGTCACTTATGGCTAGCATATTAGTTGGATTTATTCTATGTATAAAAGTGCTATTTAGAAATAAGTTAACGCCCCGATGGCAATATATGCTGTGGATCGTACTAATGATAAGACTCCTTTTACCATGGTCACCAGATAGTTCTTATAGTATTTATTCATTACTTTCTTATAGTTCTAGTGTGTCGGAAGTTATTCAGAAAAATACACCTTCACCTGAGAATACAGTGAATGACGAGATGCAACATACAGTGGAATTAGAACAAAATGCTGAAACTGTGACAAAAAATAGTGAACCTGAAGTAAACGTGAGTTCGGAACAACAGACTGCATTGTCTTTATACAAAGTTGCTCTATATGTTTGGTTAGCTGGGGTGATCATATTAGCAGTCATAACGTTTATTACAAATAGACGCTTATATTCTTACATAAAGAAACAACCGGATATTACGGACGAACAGGTCACTACAGTGTTTAATCGCTGCAAGCAGTCTATGAAAATGAAGAAGGCAGTTTCATTACGTCTTGCAGGAAAGATTGCAAGTCCAACGGTTTTTAGTTTCTTCCGTCCGAAAGTATTACTATCAAAAAAACATATGAAAGTATTAAATGAGCAACAATTACAATATGTCTTTTACCATGAGTTAGCTCATATTAAGAGAAACGACGTAGCTGTAAATTGGATTATGTACAGTTTAATCCTATTAAATTGGTTCAATCCGATTCTTTGGTACGCCTATTTTTGTATGCGAGAAGATCAAGAATTAGCTTGTGATGCATATGCGCTTACGTTTATAGATAAAGAGGAGCAAATTGCATACGGTCATACAATTATTACCCTCCTAGAACATTATTCCTATCAAGTACCAAGCCTAGCAAATTTAAGTAGAAATAAACGAACATTAAAAAGGAGAATCGTTATGATTAAAAAGTTCCAAAAGAAATCGTATCGTCTTTCTTTACTTGGGATTATTGTTATAGTTGCTATTGCATCTCTTTCTTTATTCAACGCACGTGCAGCGGAAGGGAAAGAAAAACAAGAGGATAAAGTAGAGCAGTCAAAGGATGCTTTCCAAAATGCTGTAGATATGCTGCTTGGTACAGAAGAAAATGCGAGGAAAGAATTCAGCTATTCAAACAGGGTATATGAAAAAAAGACAGATTATTTATATTTAGCTGAAAAGGCTTTAACGAAAGATGAGTTCGAACAGTACATAAAATTGTATAAAGACATTCTTAATATACAGAAAAAGGGTACTACAGGAAATTATGAATCCGATACATCATATTTTGAAGAAGAGCGTTTAACAAAAGACGATCGTGACAAATTATATGCACTTTATGATCAATCAAAACCATTTGATGACAAAGTGCACGAATCTATAAATTACACGGTAAAGGAAGCGCAGCAACATGTTGATTTTCAAATTAAGAAGCCAACGTACACAATTGAAGGATACAATCTGAAGGATGAAAATGTAGGTTATTTTATTAAGAGAAGACCTGAGTTAATTATTGAATTAGAGTATACAAACGGAAAAGGAAACTATACAACTTATCAATCACAAGTATTCGGAGAGAGTAAAGATCCGTTTCATGCTTTATTTGTTGTAGAAGAAAACATTGAACAGTACGAATTAGAAGGTAATCAAATATTCTATGCGACTCATAACTCGGATAGTAATTTACAAGGTATGAAGATGATTGTTCCTGCGAAAGGGAAAGATAGTGCGTATCAAATTGTCATTATTAATCATAGTTTAGAGGATCCAGGAGAAGCAGTATTTGATAAAAATGTAAATAAAGAAGAGTTAGAGAAGGTTATGCTTTCTATGTTGAAATAATAAAAAGGTGTTCTTGAGACGTATATCTCTAGAACACCTTTTCCTTTTCTCTTTTCTTCTGATAAACTATGGACAGTATGGTATAACTTGACTGGAATTTTTTTATACTGGAAATAATAAAAAAGAGAACTTGTATACAATGTAAGCGTGTGGTAATATCAAAGATGTACTGATTGACTATATTATCCAATTGGTCATTTTTGGAGGTGACGATGTGGCGATAGATCGAAAACGTTCTATTATTGAAGCTGCAACAAAGTCTTTTTCAGCGTTCGGTTATAAAGCAACAACGATGGATCAAGTAGCGAAGTTAGCGAATGTAGGAAAAGGAACGATTTATACTTTTTTCAAAAATAAAGAAGAGCTATTTGGTGAGATTATTTCTAATTTAATTACAGAAATGAAGCAAGTTGCAGAAAATGCAATTCGTTCAGATGTTTCATTTTTTGAAAATGTACATAGAGCATTATATAGCATATTAGAATTCAGAAAAGAACATCAGCTCATGATTAAGTTAATTCAAGAAGAGCGTGATATGGGAACGAAAGAAGTACAAGAAGTGATGCAACAAGTAGATGTGGAAATCGTTTCTGTCATTCAATCGTATTTAAAGATTGCGATTGAAAAAGGTGAGATTAGCAAATGTGATCCAGAAATTACAGCATTTATTATGCTTCGCTTATACGTATCGCTTATTTTTGATTGGGAAAAAAATCATGAACCGCTAGAAAAAGAAAAAATCGCAGAATTATTTGAACTTTATTTATTAAAAGGATTGTCAAACTAAGATAATCCTTTTATTATTATAAAAAGTGACCATTTGAACAATTTGGTCATATATTTATTTTAGGAGGGATAATAGAAATATTCACTTCGTATTAAGAAACAGTTGCATAGTATAAATTCGGGGATAAGGCATATGTATGAATAGGTATAGCCTTTTTATTTGGGAGAAAATGACCAAATGGACAATTTAGTCATTTAGAAAAGGGGGAGAAATGATGAAATGGAATCAGTTACTTCGTAAAGAGTTTACTGAAATTATAAAAAGTAAAAAAATATTAATTCCAATTATCGCGGTTTTATTCGTGCCAATTTTATATGCAGGTATGTTTTTATGGGCCTTTTGGGATCCGTATAAACAGTTAGATGATTTGCCAGTGGCGGTAGTCAATTTAGATAAAGGTGCAGTATTTGATGGGAAACCAATTGAGGTTGGAAAAGGGCTCGTTGATAACTTAAAAGATAATACAAGTTTCAAATGGGAATTTGTAAGTGAAAAAGAAGCGAAAAAAGGAATGGAAGGTAGAAAGTATTACATGCTAGTACGCATTCCAAATGACTTCTCAAGTAACGCTACAACGTTATTAAAAGATGATCCAAAACCATTAAACTTAGAATACATTCCAAACGAAAGCTTAAACTTCTTATCTTCACAAATTGGCGGAACAGCCATTGAAAAAATTAAAGGTGAAGTATCAAGTACGTTAACGAAAACATATGCAGAGAAAATGTTTGATTCCATTCAAGACGTCTCAAAAGGATTAGCAGATGGGGCGGAAGGAGCAAGTAAACTACACGACGGATCAAGTGAGCTGCATGATGGTTCAAGTAAAGTGACAGATGGCCTTCATACACTTCAAGGGAAGTCTGGGGAGATGAAGGATGGAGCTCAGAAATTAGCAGATGGATCTAATAAATTAGTAGATGGGTCAGGAAAAGTAACAGCAGGTTTAAATACGTTAAATGGCAAAACAGGTGAGATGCAAATAGGTATCGGAAAATTAGTGGATGGCTCCGGAAAAGTAACGAACGGTTTAAATATGTTAAATAGCAAAACGGGTGAAATGCAAAAAGGAATTGGTGAATTGCGTGATGGATCTGAGAAAGTAACGAACGGTTTGAGCATATTGGTAAGTAAAACAGGTGAATTAAAAACAGGAACAACTGAACTATCAAATGGTATGGAAAAACTTGCGGGAGGTCAAAGTCAATTAGAGAAAGGTTCTCAAGAGATTCAAAAGGGTTTGCAGGAGTTAAATAATAAAGTACAAAACTCTGTTGCAGGATTAGGGGAAATGCAGTTGAAAGTTCCTGCTATATTGAATACAGTAAATGAGAAAATAGATGGTGCTGGGGCGAATGTAAATCAGTTAAATGAATTTACGCAATCAATAGCAGGAGATGCAAAAAATGCAGCGCAAGATGTAGCGAATTTACAAAAGCAAATTGAAAGTTTACCGAAAGAATATCAAGAGCAGTTACAACCATTCATAACAAATGCCGTAAAAAGTACAACGACAGTTCAGCAAAAAGCTGCCGGAGTAGCAGGTGGAACAAATAAATTAAATGAAGAAGTAAGACAATTAAAAGGTGCAATCAGTGAAAAGACAAGTGGGATGCAAAGCAAAATGCCGAATCCGGAAGATGTAGGGAATTTAACGAGTGGTATTAAAAAATTAACGAATGCACAAAACGAATTTGTAAGTAAGTTTCATGGATTAGGTGAAGGATTAGGTAATGCTAAAGTAGGTGCAGATAGATTAAAAAACGGGTCAGGACCATTAATTGATGGGGTAAATCAATTGTTTGATGGATCTGGAAAGGTAACAGAAGGCTTAGGAACATTATCTGCAGGAGCAAACCAAATGGCAGGTGGAGTAAATCAATTAGCAGATGGCTCAAGCCAAGTGACAGGCGGCTTAGGAACACTATCTGTAGGAGCAAATCAAATGGCAGGTGGAGTAAATCAATTAGCAGATGGATCTAATCAAGTAACAACTGGCTTAGGTACTCTAAATGGTGGTCTAAATAAAATGTCAACAGGCTCAACCCAGCTAATCGACGGCGTAAATAAACTAGCAGACGGATCAGGAAAAGTAACAGATGGTCTCGTAAAAGTAAACGATGGTTCAGGTGAACTTGCTGAGAAACTTGGCGAAGGAGCAGAGAAAACTGGTGAAGTAAAAGGAACCGATAAAACGTACGATATGTTTGCAAGTCCTGTAAAAGTGAAGACGGAGAAAATGGCGGAAGTTCCTAACTACGGAACTGGATTTACACCGTATTTCTTATCACTCGGTTTATTTGTTGGAGCATTACTCTTATCTATCGTATATCCATTACGTGATACAGTTGGTGTTCCTAAATCAGGATTTAGTTGGTTTATTAGTAAGTTCGGCGTGTTACTATCAGTCGGTATTATTCAAGCGGTAGTAGCAGATATTATATTACTATTCGGATTAGGTGTAGAAGTACAAAGTATTCCGTATTTCATAATCTTTAGCATCGTTACAAGTTTAGCGTTTATCGCATTAATTCAATGTTTAGTAACAGCATTCGGTGATGCAGGGCGTTTCATCGCCATCATCACATTAATCATTCAGCTTACAACAAGTGCTGGGACATTCCCACTAGAATTGATTCCGAAGTTTTTACAGCCATTCAATGCTTGGTTACCGATGACATACTCTGTATCAGGATTGAAAGCAGTCGTATCAAGTGGAGACTTTAACTTCATGTGGCAAAACATAGGAGTACTCATGATTTTCATCGTGGTATTATCACTTGGAACAATCGCATCCTTAACTTGGATGCACAAACGACAATTTAGAAATATTGCGGAAAACCAATCGATTGAAGCATAGAAAAAAGCACCTTTTCGGTGCTTTTTTATTTTAATGTAGGGTATCTTTTCTGTAGTTTATATATAAACCTTTTTAAAAGCTATAGAGACGAAAGAAAAGGATTTACAACAATTTACAGAGAAAACTAGAATAGAGGAGTTGATATGATGAAAGGAAATCTTACTTATTATTTTATCTTAAATCCGCTAATCATCTTTCTTGTTTACGCCCTTTCACCTATCTTGTTTCATAAAGAAAAATATATAAATATGAAAGATGCACTAGGAATACTTTTAGTTTACTATGTGCTAATTAGCGGGTATTACCTTATGGATGTTATAAGTAAAAGAATGAAGAAGGATAGTAAAGACAAACGATAAATTTTATGGCATAAAAACCGATGGAGGACAACAAAATGACTGAAAGTGAAATGAAATTTCGTGATACGACGATTCGTAACTTTTTCGATAAAGAGGACCGCCTAAAATCGATTCCAGGTCAAAAGAAGAAAAAACTAGTATTGTTGGAGCATTTAATTAGCAAGTTAAACGCTGAAAATCAATATACGGAAAAAGAAATTAATACATTTATAAAACAATATCACGATGATTTCTGTACGATTAGACGTGAGTTTATTGTGCACGGATTTATGGATCGAGAGGATAATATGTACCATATAAACGGGAGAGAAGTTTGGACGAAGTGGGAGGAGTTATAAAGGTAATGAGGAAGGAGGATTTTCTTGCAAGTTAGTAGTCTTATAAGTGAAGAGATTTCGGGAAAACCATCAATTTTAGGGATATTCACTTCGCCAACAGTGCAATTTAAAAGGATGAAGAATCAAAGAAATATACTTTTACCACTTGTACTTTTAATAGTACTAATTATAATTTCAAGTGCTTTCATGTCATGGAATACTTTAAACAATCCTGCGCTTAGTATGTTTCATGATAAAACGGGATTTACGGTACCGAAATATATAACTTTCTTTACTACATTTGGGGTTTCCGTAATCAGTGGAATCATAGCCTTATTTTTTGCGCCTATATTCTATAAAAACATTATGATTTTTTTCGGGGTTGATATTACCTATAAAGAAACATTTCCTATCATTATTTATGCTTCGTTTGTATTACGATTAGGGATGATTTTAAACGGATTCATTGCATTGTCTCTAAATGGATATGAGATATCTTATACGAGTCTAGGGGCAATAGCAACGGATAACATGGTTTTGCATACAATCGCTCAAAGAATAGATATATTTAATATTTGGTATTACATTTTATTAGGCATCGGTTTGAAAACGATAACAAATTTACATAAGGAGAAACTTATTCCTCTTATTATTGTCCTTTTCGTTTTCACTAGTTTATTAGCGAGTATGGCTGGATTTATGCAGGAAATATCTAAACCGTAAAGATATATGGGAAGTAGAAATATAAAGGTGGTTTGGATATAGATCAAACCACCTTTTAGCATTTTTTATACTAAAACTTTTGTCTCCAGTCTGTCTTTCTGGCGCAGATGATGTGCAAAATGCATAGAAATAAGCTGGAACCATTCTGCTGCATGTAAGTAACCAAGCCCAGGGTGCTTTACTTTACAATCACTTGGAATAGAAGAAAGTGTTGGCTCAATGTCTTTAACAACTGTAATTAATTCTAGAATACGTTTTTGTATTTCTTCTTTATTAGAGGGATTTTCAGGTGTATATCCAGGATGATTTGGTACTTTGATTTGTATATTTGGGAAAGCACCAAGTTTATATACTTTTTCACCTATATCCGTTTTCTTGTTTATTGCTGATGGTGTTTCAGTTTTACATTTCGCGATGGCATCTAACTGCATATATGTAGAGGCAATTAAATGATTATACATTTGACCGAGAGACCATTCCTCATTAGAAGGCTTCATCCTAAATTGTTCTATAGAGTACTTTTCTAATTCCTCTATGTAGTACGTTGCTAACTCTTCAAATTTCTTCATATCACTAACTCCTTTTTATGAAAATGTATTTGTTACTACCTACTATAAAGAACTAATGCTGACAACATTATGTCAGTAGTGAAATGCAACAATTAAAGTTTTAACATTTTCTTTGCTTCATCACGGATTTTCTCAGATAGAACGTTTGGTTCAAGTACTTGCACTTGGCTTCCCCAGCTTAATACCCATTGAAATACTTCGTCTATGTTTCTTGATTTCAAAAAGACGTGAAAACCATTTTCTCTATGCTCGTATGAATCTATAAAGAAGTATCGTGATTCAATAATTTTATGTGCAATATGGGCTGGGAATAATAAATGAATCATCACAGTACGGTTGCTTTCAGGCTGATATTCTTGCAAAGAAAAGTCTTCGGGTTTTGTAAAGAATTCTTGTTCTCGCTGTAATTCCTCCATTCGATTTAAGCGGAAATTACGTATTTGTTTTCGAAGTAAACAATGGGCAACGACGTACCAAATTCCAGAAATATTGACTAAGCCGTAAGGATGAACGGTCCGTTTTATTTTTGTAGTTTCTCTTGGTTTACGATAAGAAAAAGAGATAGCCTGTTCTTTTTGGATAGATTCTTGCAACAGGATAAGTTGTTTTTCAAGTTTTTCTTGTTCAGATTGTTTGTGTGAAAATATAGGAGAAAGGAAACGAAAAGTTCCCCGTAATTCCTGGGCTTTCTTTTTTTGATCAGTAGGGAGGACAACCTCAAGTTTCTCTTTTGCCGATTTTGCATGTACAGAAAAAGAAGAAGTGAAAGTTTTCTCGATATAATCACCGCCTAGTAAAAGAGTAACAGCCTCTTCAGGTGTAAGCTGAATAGGTGGTAAGAAATAACCATCCATTAATGAATAACCTTGGCCAGGCATTGAAAAAATAGGAACACCCGATTCATTAAGTGCATCCATATCTCGATAAATAGTTCTTATACTTGTTTCGAATTTTTCGGCTAAGCTTTGTGCTGTAACAGTTTGTCTTCTTTGTAATTCAATTAATATAGCTAACAAACGATCTGTCCGATTCATGAAAATTCCCCTTTATCTTTTATGAATATGCCTACTATAAACTTCTAAAAGTAGTATAAACTCTCCTCCCATTAACAGACTTTTTCCTATGTATAATATTAATATAGTAAAATCATAACAACCCATATTGCAGTTTCCAATAATATACTATATAATCAGTTTAAGAAAACGTTTTCATGCAAAGGGGGAGGATTTCGTGTCGACTATAGAGGACGTGGCGAAATTAGCGGGGTTATCAAGGACAACGGTTTCTAGGGTGATTAATAATCATCCATATGTTTCAGATGAGAAGAAAAAAAGGGTTCAATTAGCAATGAAGCATTTAGGTTTCGTTCCTAATTCTGCGGCGAGAAGGCTTCGTAAACAAAAGACGGAAACAATTGCGGTGCTAGTTCCAAGGATTACAAATCCTTTCTTCAGTAGATTTATTGAAGCAATCGAGATTGCTGCTTCTGAACATAAATATAAACTGATTATTTGTCAAACAAGATATTTACCGGAAAAAGAGATGGAGTATTTACAATTATTATCTACGAAACAAGTAGATGGGATTATTCTATGTTCACTAGAAAATCCTTGGGAAGATGTAGAGCCATACTTACAGCACGGTCCAATCGTGTTATGTAATGAATATATTGAGGAAGCAAATGTTCCAACAGTGAAGTTTGATCATGCGCAAGGAGCATACATAGCTGCTAAGCATGTGTTAGAACAAGGATATCGTAATCTTATTTTTTGCCGTGGTAACGAAACCAAAGTGGTTAGCCAGCAGCGAAAAATGGGCTTTTTACGTGCAATAACTGAGAAGAGCCGCCAAGTAGAAGCGATCGATTTTCTTGAAAACGCTTTCTCTTGGGATGATGGAAAGAGAATATTCCATGAAGTATTAAAGGACAAAAAAAATCCTACCGCGATTTTGGCAGGAGGCGACGAGGTTGCAGCTGGAATTATTTCAGAGGCGAAACGCCATGACTGGAGCATTCCAGATGATCTCGCTGTTATCGGTTTTGATAATCAAATTTTATCACAGATTACAGAGCCAGGTATTACGACAATTGAACAGCCAATCGATGAGATGGCCCGAAAAGTTGTCGACCTGATGATGGATAAAATCCATACGAAAAATTATCGAAAAAAAGAATTGTATGAGTTTGAACTGGAGCTCTTGGTGAAAGGTTCGACGATGAAGAAGGATACGATGTTATTAGCCTAGTAGACTATGTCTGCTAGGTTTTTTTATGTTCACAAACTACTATTCTTCGTGAACGCAATCGTCACATTTGTTATGGTATGCTTCGTGCTGCTCATCAATTTCTTTCCCGCAATGTGCACAAGTTTTCGTCGGTAAATTTCTGAAAAACTCCATTGGTTGATCGATCATGTTAATCCCTCCATTTCCATTTCTTACTATCATTGTATTAGTACAAAAAACAAAAGTCAATAACTGTTTTATAACAAAAGTGAAAAATAATGAAAAAGTTTAGGAAATGGATTATAGTTAACAATGTAGAATGTAAGTGAAACATGCATTCCTACTCGGTTTTAGAAAGGATGGATACATATGAAAATGACTGTTGTCGGCTTTTGGGGCGGCTTTCCAGAAGCGGGAGAAGCAACGTCGGGGTATTTGTTTGAACACGATGGTTTTCGTTTACTTGTAGACTGTGGTAGTGGTGTACTAGCACAGCTTCAAAAATATATAACACCATCTGATATAGATGCAGTTGTACTGTCACACTATCATCACGATCATGTTGCAGACATTGGGGTATTGCAATATGCGAGATTAATTACAAGTGCGACAAAGGGACAACTACCGGAATTACCAATATACGGTCATACGTTTGACGAGAATGGATTCCATTCTTTAACGCATGAACCACATACGAAAGGAATCGCGTACAATCCAGAAGAAACACTTCAAATTGGACCGTTCTCGATTTCATTCTTAAAAACTGTTCATCCTGTTACATGCTTTGCGATGCGTATTACAGCTGGTAGTGACGCTGTAGTATATAGCGCTGATTCAAGTTATATTCCTGAATTCATTCCATTCACAAAAGATGCTAATCTTTTCATTTGTGAGTGTAATATGTATGCACATCAAGAGGCTGCAAAAGCAGGGCATATGAATAGTACAGAAGTGGCAAGTATTGCGAAAGATGCGAATGTAAAAGAACTTTTATTAACGCACTTACCGCATACAGGAAACACATCTGATTTAGTAACAGAAGCAAAACAAATTTTCAGTGGCCATATTACGCTAGCGCATAGTGGTTACATTTGGAACTCATGAGGTGATACGATGTTATTTATTGATAATAAAGGGATTACAGATCCTAGAATAAACTTAGCAATTGAAGAATATTGTGTGAAGAATTTAGATATTAACGAAACATATTTACTGTTCTACATTAACGAACCTTCCATTATCATTGGTAAAAACCAAAACACAGTAGAAGAAATTAATGCAGATTACGTAAAAGAACAAGGAATTCATGTCGTTCGTCGTCTATCAGGTGGAGGTGCAGTATATCATGATTTAGGAAACTTAAACTTCAGCTTTATTACGAAAGATGATGGAGACAGTTTCAGCAACTTCAAAAAATTTACAGAACCTGTAACGAAAGCGCTTGGTAAATTAGGCGTAAATGCAGAACTAAGTGGTCGTAACGACATTTTAGCTGAAGGCAGAAAAATTTCAGGTAACGCGCAGTTCTCAACGAAAGGTCGTATGTTCAGTCACGGTACGTTACTATTTGACTCTGAAATCGATCACGTCGTATCAGCGTTAAAAGTAAAAATGGATAAGATCCAATCAAAAGGAATCAAATCAATCCGTAGCCGTGTTGCGAACATTACAGAGTTCTTAAACGAAAAAATGACGACAGAAGAGTTTAGACAACTTCTTCTAGAAACAATTTTCGAAGGGGAAACAGAAATTCCGACGTACGAATTAACAGAAAATGATTGGAAAGAGATCCATAAACTTTCTGAAGAACGTTACCAAAATTGGGACTGGAACTACGGAAAATCTCCGAAGTTCAACTTACAACATTCACACCGCTTCCCAGTTGGACAAGTTGACGTTCGTCTTGAAGTGAAAAAAGGAACAGTAACAGAATGTAAAATTTACGGTGACTTCTTCGGTTCACTAGATGTCCATGACATTGAAGAGCGTCTAACAGGCGTACAATTTGATAAAGATGCATTCACTGCAGCTTTAGAAGGCGTAGATATTAAACGCTACTTCGGTAATATTACAACAGAAGATTTCTTACATTTATTCTTCTAAAAATAAGGGAGGCTGCCGTAACGGGCAGCCTCTTTATTTTTGCGTAGATTGTCACGTTTTATCGGTAAGTCGATATATTTTAAAAATCGCCGATATAATTTCACTCATCATAAAATCACAGGACATTTGCCTCTCATAAAGGAATATATATATTCAAAAGGAGGCGGATTGAAATGAGAAGGCTAATGTACGTTGCATTACTGCTCAGCTTCGTCATCGGAATGACAGCTTGTAACGATGAAACTTCCTCAAGTCGCACACTTTTAACGATTGGAAAGCCAGGGAAGGATAATGTTATATACTTTACGAATACGGATAATAAACGAAAGATAGCTGATATACAAACTATGTTTCAAAATAAGAAATGGAAAAGAAATGAAGCTTTTAGTACGATGAATAAAACGCCAGATCTTGTCTTGTCAATAGATGAGGCCAATACCGGGTTACCGACATTATATGTAACATTGTTTTTTCATGAACACGGAGCGGATGCAATCAACTTGTATGGGGAGCATACGAGCTTGAATAAAAAGGAACTAGAAAAACTTAGTGAAAAGATGAGTGCATATTATCCTGAAATGATTTTAGCCTTAGTTTCATAATGTGTAGGCGAATAGAATTCCCTTATTTTTCTAAAGTGAATCAACAGGAGGTGATCCTTGTATATGCAGTTAATGGAATATCACTTGCTACTTTAATTTTCTTTTAATATAATTAATTTAGAATTTTTAAATATTCTAAATTTTATAAAGGTGGGGTTTGTGTGAATCTCGTTCAATCTTTGGCTGAAACGGCGAAAAAGAAGGGGGATAAACCGGCTTATATATTTATGGATCAGTCGGTCTCATATGACCAATTAAACAAAATGGTCACAAGGTTTTCTAGCAATTTAGCAGAAATGGGCATTGGAAAAGGGAACAATGTCGCATTAGTTGTTGGAAATTCACCACATTTTTTGGTCGGTTTATACGGAACAATGAAAGCTGGAGCAACTGTTATTCCAGTTAATCCAATTTATACAGCAGACGAAATGCATTATATTTTACAAAATGGAGATGTAAAAACAATCATCGTACTCGACGTCCTTCTACCTGTTATACAATCTCTTACAACAAGACTTCCTTCACTTGAAAACATCATCATATGCGAAACCTCATCAGATTTTAACTATACAGAAACCGAAAAAATGAAAACGTTTACGAGAATGATAGGGGCTGGAGATTTAACTTTTGAAGGCCCAGAATTAGATGAAGAAGATGTAGCGGTTATTCTATACACTTCAGGTACAACTGGAAAACCGAAAGGTGCGATGTTAACACATAAAAACTTATATAGTAATGCGAGCGATGTGGCGTCGTATTTACAATATACTGCTGATGATCGCGTCGTTGCGGCTTTGCCAATGTTCCATGTATTTTGCTTAACAGTGGCGGTAAATGCACCGATTGTGAACGGAGCAACTATTTTAATGTTACCGAAATTTAGTCCGAAAGAAGTATTCCGTATTTGTCGCACGTACGAGCCAACGATTTTTGCTGGTGTACCGACAATGTACAATTATTTATATTTATTTGAAGAAGCAAGCGCAGAAGATGTGAAGACGCTTCGCCTTTGTATTTCAGGTGGTGCATCAATGCCTGTTGCTCTTCTGCAAAACTTTGAAAAACGTTTTGACGTAATCGTTTCAGAAGGGTACGGTTTATCAGAAGCATCACCGGTTACTTGTTTTAACCCACTAGATCGTCCGCGTAAACCTGGGTCGATCGGTACAAATATTTGGCATGTAGAAAATAAAATTGTGAACGAACTTGGGGAAGAAGTACCTGTTGGCGCAGTCGGTGAATTAATTGTTCGCGGGCCTAACGTTATGAAAGGATACTATAACGCGCCAGAAGATACAGCAGCGACATTGAAAGATGGTTGGCTGTATACAGGTGACTTAGCGAAAGTGGATGAAGAAGGTTACTTCTATATCGTTGATCGTAAAAAAGATATCGTCTTAGTTGGCGGTTATAACGTATACCCTCGTGAAGTAGAGGAAGTATTGTATACACACGAATCTGTAGCAGAAGTTGTCGTAATTGGCGTTCCTGATGAAAACTTAGGAGAAGCAGTACGAGCATACGTCGTTTTGAAACAAGCTAACGTAACAGAAGAGGAACTTATGCATTATTGCACATTACATTTAGCAAAATATAAAGTACCAAAGAGTATCGAGTTTTTAACAGAATTACCAAAGAATACGACAGGTAAATTGTTAAGAAGAGCGTTAAAAGAGAAAGCGATGCAAGTTTAAAAATGGGGGGCAACCATCTTTATGAAGGTGGCTGCCTTTGTATTTTTTAGAATTGGTTAAGCTATAGCCCCATATATTTAAACCGTAATATGACTAATAAGGAGGAGATATATGTGGAGCAAAAGGAATTACGTTTAAGGAGAGTTCAATACCTTATTTGTGACATTATGGATGAAATGAACGCTGAAAGTGAGAAGAAAAACTTAGAAATACTGCAGCAAGTAATCGATCATCTTTCAGGTGCGATAGGTGATTTAGTCGATCCATCAAGCTCGTATTCTATTGATTATTTGGAAAGAAAAGTTCACACGGCGCATTATTTACTTTTTAAAAACGAGCGGAAGGCGTACTTATGTAGGAAATAGTATTATTAATTTTATTTGACATTGATAATCATTATCAATATGATAGTTATGTTGGGTATATTCATATAAAAGGAGATGTCGTATTGATAATGATTAAGAAAAAATATGTTAATGCGTTCGTTATAGCAGCAACTTTAGCAGTTCCATTCAGTGGTATTATGGCACCGATTGCGAAAGCAGAAGCGGCAGTAGAAATGAAAGCAAATAGCAAACTAGCGGATGGCACGTATGACGTTATTTTAAAGACTTATAAAGATCAAACGAATGATACATCAGTTGCGTCTACATATTTAAAAAGTCCAAAAGTAACCATTCAAGGTGATAAAAAAATTGTTACATTAACAGTTCAAGATAGTAGCTATTTTCAGTATCTTAGAGTAGAAGATCCAAATAAAATAGGGACATTCCATGATGTAAAAGTAATCTCCGAAGATAAAGCGAATAACGGTACGAAAGTTGTTCAATTTGAAATGGGTGAGTTCTCGAAAAAATATAATATGCAAATGCATATATTAATTGCAGCAATTAAATATGATCATAAATATCAACTGCAGTTTGAAATCGATGCAAGTGCAATTGAACAGAAACCTAAATTCTCAGATGTCCCGACTTGGGCACAAGAGTCAGTTCAATATTTAGTAGATAAAGAAGCAGTGCACGGTAAGCCAGACGGTACATTTGCTCCGGCTGAAAATATCGATCGTAGTTCAGCTGCAAAAATATTAGCAACTATTTTAGGTTTAGAAATTAATAAAGATGCGAAGCCATCATTCCCTGATGCACAAAACCACTGGGCAACTCCATATATTGCTGCTGTTGAAAAAGCAGGTATTGTAAAAGGTGATGAGAAGGGTAACTTTAATCCGAGCGGGTTAATTAACCGTGCATCAATAGCTTCTATGCTAGTAAATGCATATAAATTAGAAAGAAATGAAAATATGAAACTACCAAAAGAATTTGCTGACTTAAACAATCATTGGGGTGCGAAGTATGCCAATATTTTAATCCAAGAAAACATTTCAGTTGGAACAGATAATGGCTGGGCTCCAGATAAAGCGGTAAGCCGTGCGGAAGCAGCGCAATTTATTGCGAAGGCAGATAAGTTGAAGAAATAAATTAAAACGTATACTAGATTTAGCATAAATAAAAAAGGAAAATTTGAACTCCAAATTTTCCTTTTTGCATTGTTATATATTCCTCCTCATCAATTCCCCAACTTGCGTCGCAACGTACTCAACATCATTATCAATTTCATCCAACACGTAAGATTCCAAAATGCCCATGACAGCTGTTCCTAAAAATTTTAAAACGATGTGTGTATCAATGTTTTTATTTACTGACGTATTTGTGTTTAATTTTTTTTCTAGTTCACCCATGATGAACGTTAGGATTTTTTTCTGAAATGATAATGTGCTGTTGCTTCTAAATAACGATGCGAAAAATGGTTTATGTTCTTTGAAGTATTCAAACCATATGACAGTTCCTTCTATATAGCCTTTTGTTTGTTTTATATCGCATATTTCTCTTAATTGATTTAAATGGTCGTCGACAATTTTATCTAATAAATTGTACTTATCTAGATAGTGTAAGTAAAAAGTTTTTCTTCCGATGTTCGCTTTTTCTGTAATGTTTTTTACTGTAATTTCGTCAAAGCCATCTTCAATTAACATTTCAATAAATGCGGATTGAATGGCGTTTTGTGATTTTATAATTCTTCTATCGATTTTCTCCATATGATGTTCCTCCGTTATTGATACATATATTTCGTTATGTGTGTATTATCACCCAAATGCGTAAATATGGTCATTGAAACAAGTGGTTGCTCGTTTTATTATAAATATACACGTGAGTATTAACTCTCACAAGTGTAAATTTATAATAAAGTAAGGGTGGTTTTATATATATCAGTTACGAAGAGAAATGTCCGTTTTTATGCAAGAGGATTACAAGTTTCTATAAAGAAAATCTGTAAAAGTAATTTTGTTTTGAATTGCACCTCTAATTGTTAGATTTGCATCTAGCGGTTAGAGGTTTTTATTGTGAAGATTGCTGTGCTTAATATTTACGTTAAACGTGCATAACAAGATATAATAGAAGAAATCAAGAAGGAGGCTGACTGTGAAAAATCTTCGTTATTTCAATATATTTACTATGTTAATTGTATACACACTACTCATGTTTTACATCGGCTGGAACGGTTGGGTTTGGCTTCATGCGGTGTTTGGCTGGGAATCTTGGGGATATTACGCTTTCGTAGTCGGATTTATTTCATATGCGTACATTCTCGTGCAAGTGTTTAAGTTCTTGCCATTTCTACGAACGATAGGCTCAATTTGGTTTGCGGTCATACAATATGCGCTTATGCTGTTGCCGTTAGCAAATATTACGGTCTTTCTTTTACAGTTTTCAGTGGAGAAAGAAGCGGCAATTATTTGGACAGGAACGGCCGTGTTACTTGCATTTATCTTTATTTTTGCATATGGAGTATTCAACGCATATAGCCCAGTAGTTAGAAAGTACGAGGTGCACATACCAAAAAAAGTAGAGGGACGTAAAAGCTTACGCATCGCGATGGCTTCTGATATGCATTTCGGTAAATTATCTGGTGTTTCGCATTTAAAAAGACTTGTCCGCCATGTAAATGAGATGGAGCCTGATATTATTTTACTGCCAGGTGATATTATTGATGATCATCCAGGTGTGTTCATTCAAAAAAATATGGGACCAATTATGAAGCAAATGAAAGCTCCATTAGGCGTATATGGTGTGTTAGGAAACCACGAATATTACGGACGAGCGGTTCCTGAATTTTTACAAGAGATGGATAAGATTGATATTCGTATTCTGTTAGATGAAGTGATTACAATTGAAGATCAATTTTACCTCGTCGGAAGAAGAGATAAAACAGAGCGAGATCGCCAAAGCTTTGAAAATCTAACGAGTACGGTAGATAAATCCATGCCTGTTATTGCAATGGATCACCAACCATTCGAGTTGAAACAAGCAGCGGAGGCTGGCGTCGATTTACTACTATCCGGCCACACGCACCGCGGACAAATGGCGCCGAATCATATTGTAACGAGAAGAATGTACGAATTAGACTGGGGATACGTACAAAAAGGTGCATTCCACGCGATTGTTTCTTCTGGTTTCGGATTCTGGGGACCACCGCTTCGACTTGGAAGTAGATCTGAGATTGTGCAGGTGGAAGTTACGTTTGAATAGGTGTATAAAATAGAGAGCGAATTGCTCTCTATTTTTTCAATAAAAAAAGGGCTCCACATAAGGAGCGCTCAATAAAAATAAATGAATTAAAAGAAATAACAGACATGTATAATATATAACATTTGTAATTATGTATCAATATATTTAGATTTATAATTTATATTGATATCGATTTTATAAAAAAGGTACGATTAGAAGACGCTGCTGAAATAAAGGGGGATTATAAGTGGTTATATCAGATGTTATTTACGGTGAGTTTAAAGTGGATCGAGTAGTAGAAGAATTAATTGTAAGCAATCCTGTGCAAAGACTAAAAGGTATTCATCAAAATGGCGCAAGCTACTTACTAAATGAGAACTGGAATGTAACACGCTTTGATCATTCAGTTGGTGTTATGTTATTAGTGAAAAAACTCGGTGGTTCAGTTGAAGAACAAATTGCAGGTTTACTGCATGACGTATCACATACTGCCTTTTCTCATGTAATTGATTATGTTTTTGATAATAGAAATAAAAGTTATCATGAAGAGATATTTAGTTCTGTCGTGAAAAACTCAGAAATTCCAGCGATTCTTTCGAAGTATGGTTATAACTATGAAGATATTTTATTAGATGATTCGAAATGGACGTTACTCGAAAGGTCAGCACCAGAATTATGTGCAGACCGAGTGGATTATACGTTACGAGATATGTATACATATGGGTATGTTTCTTTAGAAGAAGTTCACAGTTTTTTAGAGGATGTCATTGCTGTAGATGGGAAAATGGTTCTTCAAAGTGTCGAAATGGCAGAATGGTTTACAGAAACGTATTACAAAGAAGTAATTGATTTCTTTATGAAGCCAATGAATATTTACGGAAACGACATGTTAGCGAAAACGCTAAAGTTAGCTCTTCATAAAAGGATTATTCATGCAGATGACTTTCTTCTTGAAGATGATGAGCTTATTTCGAAATTGCAGCAATGTAATGATCCAGAAGTACATGCTTTATTAAGCAAAGTTCATCCGAATGTAAACGTAAAAGAAGATAGAAACGATTATGATTTGTATCAGAAAAATAAAGTCCGTCTCATTGATCCTCCATTATTTCGTGAAGGTGAAGTTGTTCCATCGTCTGCTGTGTCGGAAAAAATAAGACAGATGAGCGAAATTGCTTATGAAAAAGCGGTGAGAGGGATGTATGTGAAAGTGATTTCGGATTAAAAAGGAGAGCATCACTCCTAGATGCTCTCCTTTTTCTCATTAATAATCAAACCAATTCCAAATCTCAATATCTCCAAGAGTCGCATAACGAACGTGCGGCGAGTTTTGTAATTTTAATAACTCTTTCGACGGGCCAGTAATGACCATGCCGTATACTTTGACGCCGTTATCTTTTACATACTGATAGCGCTTATCTAAATTCAGCACTTTTTCAGGAATCCAAGTCGTTTTACTTACAGTTTCTTTATTTATCGAAAGAATACGCATCATTTCGATTACTTCATCTTCTTTTGTGTGTAGTTTTTTTGTTTCATCTTCAGGAAGATTTATATGTTCTCGAAATCCGATAATTTCTCCGCTATGCAAGAGAAAATTTTCTTCATTTATTCTTTCTTGTCCTGTGTCTAAAGCGTACCATACAGGAATTGGCGGCATTTCTTGTGCTTCAAATGCGCTATATAGAATGGATTCTACTTCTTGTAAAGTGTAAACTTTATCGAAGGATATCGCTACTTCTGCAACAGTCCCCTCATGTATCTTTCCAAGTGTATCCCAAACTTTTTTAGATGATTCTTTCAAAGAAGCTTCTTCCTTGATTTTGGGATGAACAAAGGAAACTTTTTTTGAATAGGCTCTGTTTGCCCAAGATTGATTTGTGGCAGTTACAGATGATAAGAAACTACTCATTGTTACTGTACCAATTGGAAATTCTTCTTTGCCGACAGTTTTAACTAAATTCATTTCATTTTCTGTACGGAAAAAGGGTTTAACCTTCGTACTTCCTCCAGTGGAACGACTATTTGGCATTGTCGCTTCTAGTGCGAGTGCTGGAATCTCATTTACTTCAGAAAAGTTTTTCATATTATTCGAATAGAAGTAAAAGGAAGATGCAAAATGACCAACAAAATAGATTGCTATACAAACAGCGAGGACAAAACTAACGGTTTGCCAACGCTGTTTCCATTTTATTTTCCAAAACGGGATTTTAAAATTTTGTGGTGGTAGTCTTTTCTTTATCGGTTCACTCTTCGAAAGTAACTCATCTAAGTAAGCTTCACACTTTTCACATGTTTCAATATGACTTTCTAATTGCACTTGTTCATCATGCGTGAGCGTTCCGTTTTCGTACTTCCCCCATAGTTTTTTAAACTCTGTACAACCCATCCTGATCACTCCTTTATGCTTTTCGTTTCTTTTCGTCCCCTGTATAATTCGATTTTTACTTTCGCTAGTGAGAGACCGGTCATTTCTGCTATTTCCTTATACGAGAATCCGTAGTAATCTCGTAGTAGTAGCACATTTCGTCTTTCAAGGGGAAGAGAAGATAAACTGTCTAACCAACTAGCAATTTCATGTTTTACGAAATAAGAGTGCTCTGTACTTGGTATGTTCGGTAAATGGAATTCTTCAACTGTCGTTGTTTTATATCTTTTTTCTTTTCGATACCAATCAATAAAGGCGTTGTAGGCAATTGTAAATAACCACGGTCTAATTTCTTCTCCTTTATAATAGTCAATATAGACGAGCATTCGGTAAAAGGTTTCTTGCATGAGATCTTCCGCATAGTGGGAATCTCCGGTTAGGGAGAGAAGATAGCGAAATAAAGTGAATCTTGCATATGCTTGGAGTAAATGTCTTCTAATGATTGTTTGCGTTTCACTACATTTCCCTCCCTTCATACATAACAACGAAATACATATAAAAAAGTTACATTTGTTTTTAAAAATATAGTAAAAAACGTCAAGAATTGGATAGGATTCTCTTTTATCATAATACATATAAGGCGGGTGAACAGAGATGGAAAGCTATGAAACACAAATTCAAAGGTCAATTGATTATATTGAGGAAGATGTAATGGAAAAACAGACGCTGCGTAATTTAGCACGCATTGCAGGTTTTTCTGAGTCGCATTTTCATCGTGTATTTCAGGCGTTAGTAGGTGATACAGTAATGGAGTATGTTCGAAAGAGGAGGTTAGCCCGGGCAGCTTATCAACTTTCTCATACGGATGAAAAAGTTATTGATATCGCATTTGAGCATGGCTTTCAATCTCACGAAACGTTCACGAGAGCCTTTAAAAAAATATTTCAAATGACACCGAGTGAATATCGAAAACAAGAAATTGAAACGCCGATGTATTACAGCGTAAATGTAAAACAAAGAAAATTAAATCCGTATTTAGGAGGCATACAAATGGAATATCGTATTGTAAATAAACCAGAATTTTTAATGGCGGGTTATGAACTGAAGACGACAAGTAAAGAAGGGAAAAACCATCAAGACATCCCAGCATTTTGGCAAGAATATTTACAAAAAGACCTTGGAACGACGATTCCGAATCGTAAAGATACGAGCCAATGGGTAGAGCTTGGATTATGTACTGATTTTAATTTAGAAACAGGGGACTTCACTTATATAATTGGAATGGAAGTTACAGGGTTTGAAAATGTGCCAAATGAAGTTGCGAAGCGTACTTTCCCAGCAGCGACATATGCTGTATTTACAACGCCGAAAGTTCCTCATGAAGAAATGGTATCGTCTATTCACCAAACGTGGAATACAGTATTCTCAGAATGGTTCCCGCATTCAGGATACGAACATTGTGGCGTTAATGAATTTGAACTATACGATGAGCGTTCCCATGCAGATAAAAGTGAGTTCGCTCAAATTGAACTTTGGATACCAGTGAAGAAGAAATAATAGGATAAGAGCGAATCATTGGGAGATGGTTCGCTTTTTTATAAAGAGGGAAAAGGAAAGGGGTTCAAAAATTAGAATGTGTTTGTGTTTGTAGGGAAATAGCTAAAATATGGAGATGACCTTTCATAGTGAGTTGTGAAAGGTTATTTTTACGAGTGGATTGTTAAATTTGTATTGCCTCATCTGTAATACATTTAAAAATGATAAAATAAAGTAGCAATTAAATATTGCGGGTGGAAGGTTATGCCCTTTCTTCATTTTGTGGAGAAAGGAGGTGTAATCGTATGGAATTTCTTTTGCAAATTTTGTTGGAAATCACAAAAACTATAGCTAGAGAAGGTATAGTTATGGGATTTAAGAAATTAACGACAAAAAGGCGCAAAAAGAAGACCACCCGTCTGCCTGCGAAGCGTGGGAAGTCTTCTAAGCGCAAATAAGCTTTAGTTGCAACCTTCCACCTTGCGGTAATTAGTTGCAGTGACGGGGTGTTGGAAGCACCTCGTCTACTTCATTTTATGCAAAACTTAGTTAGTTTATACTTCTATTTATAGTATAACAGTTTAGAAATGTATTTGTTAATAGTTTTATTTTTACTTTGTATAGTAGGAGTAGACTGGTATTGTTGGTTTTTGTCGACAAATCGATATATCTTGAAAATCGCTGATATATTTTGAGTTACGCCGATATATTCAAAAAATCGCTGATATAATTTCGTGTACCGCTGAACTATCGCAATAAGCAAGAATAAAAGGCGAGTAACATAATTTCATTTACCGTTGAATTCTCCTAGAAAAGAAAAAAGAAAAGACGCCAGATAGCGCCTTTCCTACGAATGAAATGGAAACACAAGTATAATTGTCGTACCTTTTCCGAGTTCGCTGTCAATAGAAATTGTTCCGTTATGAGCATGAACGAGCTGTTTTGTAATAGCGAGGCCAAGTCCAGTTCCGATGTTGCTTTCTTCTGTATTTGTTCCTCTGTAATATCGCTCAAATAGAAGCTCTTTCGTTTTATCATCCATTCCTTTTCCATTATCTGAAATAGATAGTGTAAATGAAGTAGCGTTTTGCGAAAGTTTTACGATGACGTTTGTCGTTTCATTATTATGTTTTACAGCGTTTACGAGTAAGTTTTCGATAATACGCTGGAACCATTTTTCTTCAATGAAATATTGAATTTTGTTTGAGCTTGGTACGAATTCAATATTTTGATTTTGAAGTGTTGGGTTATTAATAAATTGTAATAATACTTTTTGAACGAATTGATTCATTTCAATGTTTACGTGCTGCGCAGGAAGACTGTTATTTTTTAATTGATACGTTAAGCTTAAGTCATCAATTAATGTCGTCATATATTGCGATTTCTCTTTCATAACGCTGCCGAATTGTTGAATGTCACGATCAGTCCAGTTGTACTGCTTTGATTCTAGTAATAATGCGTAGCCATAAATAGAGCTAAGTGGCGTTTTTAAATCGTGCGTTAGACCGGTAATCCATTCTTCACGTGTTTGCTGCAGTACTTGCCTCATCGCATCATTTTTTTTGAGTGTAATAGAAAGGTGCTCTAGTGAATTTGTCACATCACTAAATAAGCGGAATGACCATTTTTCTTTACCAGATTGCCGGAACCTGACAGGTTTCCCTTTTTTACTAACAGGTTCTTCGTACTTTCCACCAGCGATGTTTTTAAGCCAGCGCATCGCATGGAGTAACGGTTTTCCAAATTTATTACCGTACCAAATAGAAAGAATGACTAAATAAACAAATACGATAAGAAGGATTAATCCGCATCCGATTAGAAACTTTTTAGTAAATACATCGTCTATTTCATCATCTGGATAGTAGTACTCATTTTTGGCAGTTACAACAAGAAGATGATTGCTATTTGTGTCGTAAAAGCTAGACGTGTTTTCTTTATGATTCCACGGTTCCTTTTCGCTAAGAGCAGCTTGTATGACAGAAAACGTTTTTTTCTTTCCATCTGGATAGGAGAATACTTCTTCGCCATCACTATTAAAGATTTGAAGTGCTGCTTTTTCTTTAGAAAGTAACTGTTTTTCTTCTTCTGTTAATGTGAACGAATCCGTAGATACAGACGGGTGCTCTTTCTGGATTGTTTTCAGTAATACATTGCTTTTTAACATACCGCCGTATATAACAAGTACGTTCTTTTCTTCTAGTTCAATTTCCCAATATGTAAATGTATAAGGGCTTTCTATATGATTCTGTATATACGAGAATAAAAATGTTTTCGTATAAGATGTCGGTACGTCACTCGGCGTATTAAAGTGATAGAGAACTTTTCCATTTTCCTCTACAACTTGAATCCAATCATTTTTTTCTTTAATTAAGTCTTTTACTTCAGCTTTTAACGAAATATCGCCATCTTCTGAAGAGATATATCTTGAAATCATAAAATTATCAGCATCTGGAATATTCGGTTCGTATGAAGTACTCGTAACAAGAAAAATTAAATACGTGAAAGCCGCTACTACAGCAATCAGTAATGTAACTAAAACAAATACGTGTTGCATGATAAACTGAATAATAAGTCGTTTATTAAAGTTCATATCGTCACCCTACTTTGTAAGGAACTTATAGCCAAGTCCGCGAACGGTTTTTATATATTCTGGTTTACTTGGGTCTTGTTCAATTTTTTCACGTAGTTTTCGAATGTGGACCATAACGGTATTATCATCGCCATTATAGGCAGGTGCTCCCCAAACTTTCTCGTATATTTCTTCTTTCGAAAATACGTAATTCGGATTCTCGCAAAAGAAGAGTAATAGCTGAAATAGCTGGGCGGAACATTCGACAACATGTCCATTTACTGTAAGCTCTGCGGAATATCGATCAATTTCAAATCTACCAAAGGAACTGGATTGTGCTTTTTGTTCGTGTGGTACTGCTTGTTTCATATGTCTTCGGAGTTGTGCTTTCATACGAGCTACTACTTCAAGTGGATTAAATGGCTTCGTAATATAATCATCTGCACCGTGTGAAAATCCAGATATTTTATCTAAATCAGATGTTTTAGCTGTGAGGAAGAAGATCGGGCAATCTGTTTTCTGGCGAATGATTGGACAAATATCAAAACCAGATTGTCCAGGAAGCATGACATCTAAAATAATTAAATCGTATTCATTTTGCTGCGTGAGAGATAAAGCTATTTCAGCCGATGTTGCAGTTGTAATATGAGAAAAACCTTCTTTTTCAAGAATGGTAGTTAGTAATTGTAAAATTGCTGTTTCATCATCAACGAGCAAAATATTTGCTTCATACATAAAAATCCCTCCTAATTTCCTCGAATATCATATCATCTTTCGGTAACTTATGGAATTTTTAAGGAAATTTTAAGGTTTTCTTTCTCAAAAAATTAAGAATCAAATGATATGATAAAAGTAACATAGGGGAGGAGATGAGTGTGAATCCGTTTCAAACGATGCGAGTTAGGTATTTTTTAATTGTATTTGCACTATTAACTTTAGTTGCAAGAGTCAGTAATGAATTGATAGAAAATACATTTCATATGCAAAATTCTACTTTTATAAATATTCTTATATTCTATATCTTTCCGATTACATGGATTTTTTTTGAGTATAGAAAACACCGTGTTTCCTTTTCATTATTTATTAATAAAAATGAAACATTTAACCTGGTGCAAGTTTTATACATTGCACTTATGTTAGCCGTGTTTAGTTATGGATATCTTATTTTGTACATGTATAGTTTTGCATGGATTACACCGGAATTTATTATGAACGCATTACGTGAACCGGTTATTGATAGCACAGGGGGATATGTATATCAAATTATTATGGTCGTGTTCATCGCACCAATTATCGGTGAATTTGTTTTTCGCGGATTTTTACTGCAACGTTTCGCAGCAAAATGGGGAACGAGTATAGCAATCATTGTAGTAGCGATGTTGTTTGCGTTGTTACATGTTGATTTCCTAGGCGCAGTAGTATTTAGCGTTGTACTATCAATCGTATATATTCGTACAAATAGCTTACTCATGCCAATTGCTATTCACATGTTAAACAATGCATTTGTAATCGGTGCTTCTTTTCTAATAAATAAAGAAGAGATAATGAGTTTTGCAGATTTCTCAAATTATACGACGTTCTTTCCAGGGCTTCTTATTTTTATAACGGGATTAAACTTAGTACTCATCTTTTTATTTGTTAACCGCAAATATTGGAATAAAGAAATGCCAGCTATATATGTAGAGCAGGAAAAGAGTTTTTCAAACGTAGTGGGGGATAAGTAAGATGAAGAAAACGGTTGAAAAAATATTGAAAGACATGATAGAATCTACGTTTCTTACAGATATTTGTGATAAAAGCGTGTGTCATTAGGTGCAACCTGTAGTAGATACGATCGTGTTTCTAGAGTATTACTTATTTTCTAGTACTCTTTTAAAAGAAAATATTATTTCTCTTCTTATTGTGTTAGGGGTTTTAATACTATTTGGTCTTATTGTAGAAGCGATGATGAAGTGTATCTTCAGAAAAAATGAAGAGAAGTATATGTGGGTTTATAAAGTATTCGAGAAAGTAATGGGGGCTTTCCTTTTGTTTTATAGTATGAAAACTATCATTTACTTTATAGCTTTGAAACATCATTAATTCTAAATTTGAAAGGGATGTATAAAATTATATGAATGAAACAATATCATCAAATAAGTTTTTTTATTTGATTTTGCTTAGTATAGTGCTGATCACGACAGTCAATGTTATTCTTCGCTGGGAGGAAGCTTATTTCTTTATGTATTTAGCACTCCATTTGCTAGGAATATTATGTATAAGCGGTGGAATAGTTGCTGAAAAAAAGAGTGAAGAAAGCATTAATTATATGTGTGTGACCGGTCTCATTTTACTATTAGCTGTGCAAGGTATTATGAAATATAGTTCTTTTTCTTTACAAGATTTTAGTTTATTAATGGATATACTTCCTTAAGGGGGCGCGTTATGTTATGTAAGAAGCAAATAGGATACGTACTAATTTTAGTAGGTTTTTTTACGCTTATTGTAACGACGTTATTTTTTCAAGACTATGAATATATACGCTATATAAAAGGGGCTGGTTTCATATGTTGGGTTGTAAGTATATTTCTTATCCCAGAGTATGAACCGAAGAAAGTGTCTAAAGGTAGGTAAAACTCTTCTATTTGTAGAAGAGTTTTTTTATGTGAATAAAAGGCTCGCGAGCAATTCGCATAATAAGCTTGTTCTAATTTAGCATGTACGAACTTACAATAATAATAGACAGGCAGCATAGAGGAGGGAATAGCGTGAGGAAGGTTATTGGGTGGTCGCTTTTTTTGTACGTTGGGTTTGCGTTGCTTATATATTGGTATTTATTTGGATGGAATCATGAACTGATTCCGGACATGTATAAAGGAACGAGTGCAGATCCAGAAACGTTTATGAATGCGAGAGAGCTTACGCTAAGCCAAGATTATTCGCGCGTGAAAAATTTACTGTATTTTTTAGCGACGCCTCTGGAATGGATTATTTTATTATTTGTACTTGTGCTCGGTGTTTCAAGAAAGTTTGAGAAATGGTCGAAGGAAACGACGAAAATAAGTGTCCTGCAAGTTGCGATTTATTTCTTTTATTTATCACTACTCACAACAGTTCTAGCCCTGCCGATGCAATGGATTAGCCGAAAAGTATCCGTTGATTACGGCATTTCAACGCAAAGTACACAAAGCTGGATAAAAGATCATGTTATCGGTTTTTGGGAAAGTTATGCGACTATGTTAATCGTAGTTACTGTTCTGTTATGGCTTATCCGTAAATTCCCGAAGAGATGGTGGCTAGCGGGATGGGCACTCTCTGTTCCATTTACAATCTTTTTAACATTTATACAGCCGGTCGTTATTGATCCGCTTTATAATGACTTCTCGACGCTGAAAAATAAAGAATTAGAAACGAAAATTTTAGCGATAGCAGAAAAAGCTGATATTCCAGCTAAACATGTATATGAAGTAAATATGTCGGAAAAAACGAATGCATTAAATGCATATGTAACAGGAATTGGCCCTAACGCTCGTATTGTAATGTGGGATACAACACTTAAGCAATTAAAAGATAAAGAGATTTTATTTATAATGGCCCATGAAATAGGGCATTATGTTATGAAACATATATATTGGGGCGTTGCGAGTTATGTGTTGCTATCGTTTATAGGGATGTATCTCATTAGTCGTATTATAAATATGTGTATTCGAAAATGGGGAGATACGCTGCAAATTTCAAAAGTAGCATGTTTTTCAATTTTACCTTTATTTTTCTTAATTTCTTCTGTACTCTCTTTTGCATCACAGCCAGCAACAAACTATGTTTCTCGTATAGAAGAACGAGCAGCAGATCAATACGCTTTAGATATGACGAAAGACGGGAAATCTGGTGTAAAAACGTTTCAATATTTATCAAAGACGAGTTTAAGCCAAGTGAATCCGCCTGCGTTAGTGAAGTTTTTCTTATACACACATCCACCAATTTTCGAAAGAATTCATACGTTTGAACAATATGAGAAACAAAGCAAAAAGAAGTAGCGATTATGCTACTTCTTTTTTAGAGATATAAGTTTTATATTGGGAATATTTATCATTGCTTTTTATTGCGATTTTGTGAATAATAAGCTATAAAATTCTAAAAATCTATATATAAAGGAATAAAGGTGAAAAAATGTATTTTTTAAAAAATTTAAAAGTGAAATATAAATTATTATCGCTTATTTCATTAGCAGTATTGAGCATGGTAATTATGAGCTGCGTAGCAATTAATTCTATTAATAAGATTAAGCATGATACAGAGGTTGTAGTAGATGATTATCAACATTCTGTAGTTTTATTAGAAGGAATGCTTCGTACACAAAATTCACTAGAGTATAACTTACTAGAATTAATTACAGCGTCACCAAATGAGGGGACAAATAAAGAGGGGATTATTGGTAATATTGAAAAGGATCTTGAAAAATATGATTCTTTATTAAAAGAATATGATGATGGCTTCAATTTAAGTAAGCAAGAGGATGAGCTGTTTCAGAAGATGAAGGAATCTTTGCCAAGTTATATGGAGACATATAAGAAGTTGTTTGATAAAGCGAAGGTAACAAATGAATCTCAAATAGTAAACGAATTTCATAAGGAATTAAAACCGAAGGGAGTAGAGTTAGCTAGTTATGCTGTAGATCTAGAAGCGTATGTTTCAAATTTAGCTGACCAAGTATTTAAAGATTCTCAAAAAATGATAGATCGGTCCGTTATTACTTTTATCATTCTTGTAATAGTTACTACAGTCATTATATGTATAGTAAGTTATATTATTAGCAAGCTTATAGTTGCACCTTTACAAACGGTTAGTCGTATGATGGAAAGAGCAAAAGAAGGAGATTTAACTGTACATGGTGAGTATAATGCTAAGGATGAATTAGGTGTATTAGTAAGTGATTTTAACGAAATGATTGCAGGGCTAAGAACAAATATGCAAGAAGTAGAGAATAATATTCAGCTTTTATTCCAACATGCAGACGGAGTAGTATCTGCATCGGAAGTATCTAGTGGTGCAGCGAAGAAAATCACTATAGATATTGAAGAAGTTGCAAATGGCGCAGAGGGCCAAATGCAGGCAATGGAGCAAACTGCGGGTGCGATGGAAGAGTTGACACAAGGAATGCAGAGTATAGTGAATACATCATCCTCTGTAAATGAATTGTCTGCTCAATCAGCATTAGATGCAGAGAGTGGTAACAAATTAATGAAACAAATGATTCAACAGATGGATACAATCCAAAATTCAGTACATAACGGTGTGAAACAAGTAGAGACTATGAAAGAACAATCAGAAGAAATTGTTAAAATCATTGATGTTATGCAAGGTATTACCTCTCAAATTAACTTATTAGCATTAAACGCCGCAATTGAGGCTGCCCGTGCTGGGGAAAGTGGTAGAGGGTTTGCAATTGTGGCAGATGAAGTAAGAAAATTAGCAGAACAATCTAGTGATTCTGCAAAACAAATTGAGAAGCTTATTACTCAAGTTATGGGAACAACGAACCATACGGTACATATGATGGGGAAAGTAGATAATGAGGTACAGGCAGGTACACAAGTAGTAATGCATACAGAAAAAGTATTTGGAAAAATTACAGAAAAAGTACAGCAAGTATCTGAGCAAATTCAAACGGTATCTATGTCTACAGATGAAATTGCAGCGAGTAGTGAAGAGATTTCGGCTTCTGCAGAAGACATGGCTCAAATATCCCAAAGATCATCTGACCGCACTGATAGGGTAAAAGAGTCTATTCAACAGCAAGAAAAATCTGTTCAAGAGATCTCGGTTTCAATTGAACATATGCATAATGCAGCAGGAGGATTAAAACAAATAGTTGCCCAATTTACTCTTCAAAAGTAGTAGTATATTTAAGTTTTAATATAGAAAAATTCCATTCAATAAATAAAAAAAATCATCCTATATAACAAAGGATGATTTTTTTATGGGAATTTTGTGCAGTTATCACTTAATATATTCTAATTTTTTACAATTTTCCGATTGTAATATATAATAATACGTAATGTTTTGGAGATTTTTCATTTGTAAAAGATAGTTTATAGGAGGAGAGAAAGGGTGTTCAATAAAAAATCAATGCCGGCTATAAAAATGATCCTTTCGATGTCTATTTTTGGATCAATTGGATTTTTTTCTACTCAAACAGGTTTACCGTCTTTTGAATTAGTATTCGTTCGTTGCATTTGTGCGACTATATTTTTAGCATTATGTTGGCTCGTAACAGGACAGTATAAAAGTGAGAAATGGAATAAAAAAGAAGTAATGCAAATATTAGCATGCGGTGTATTTCTCGTTTTTAACTGGGTATTTTTATTTAAAGCGTTTGAAGTTATGTCGATTACAATTGCGATTTCAGTTTATCATCTTGCACCCATTATCGTATTAATGATTGGTAGTATTGTATTTAAAGAGAGACTTACAGTGTTTGCGGTTATGTCCATTGTCATTTGTTTTATCGGTACAGTTTTAGTAGCTGGAGTAGATGGAAGTCTATCGTTTGAAAAACTGATGTCATCTGGAATGGTATGGGCACTTCTTGCAGCATTATTTTATGCTTTTACCACTTTATTAGGAAAAGGAATTCAGCATACGAGCGCATATGCGATGACATTTTTACAAACATTTTTAGGTATATTTTTATTGCTACCATTCGTAGACTTTGGCAAGTTTCAAGGGTTAACAGAGATGAACTGGATGATGATCACAGCGACAGGTCTTATACATACGGGATTTGTATATTACTTATTTTTTGACAGTTTAAGAGGTTTATCGACGAGATTAATTTCTGTATTAGTGTTTTTAGATCCTGCTGTTGCAATCCTATTAGATACAGTCTTTACCGGATTTAGACCAACTAGTATGCAAGTAGTAGGGATTGTTCTTATATTTGTAGGAATGGCATTTACTTTTCGAAAAACAAAGGACGAAAAAATAGCGGTAAAAGAAAGTTTGTATTCTTAATTGTAAATAATTAGGTGTATTCTATTGAAAATTCCCTTATTTTTTGTACAATATAAAAGGTAGATGAGAGAGATGAAAAAGCTAGTAAAGATAGCGACATCGTTAACTTTAATGGGAGGAATATTTGTAAGTGCAAATGGTGTGTCTGCAAATACTGATGTTCCCCAAAAATCTGGTCCTAATATTATGATAGAGTTTGATGATGTAACAACAGGTCATTGGGCATATGATGAAATTACGAATTTAGTATATCATCGAATTATGTATGGATATGGAAATGGTAAGTTTGGTGTAGAAGATAATATAACACGTGAACAGGCGGCGGCAGTATTACATCGTGCACTTCATTTAAAAAGAAGTGTGTTTAATGAAAATCCATATGGAGATATTAGTGGGAAATCAACAATGTTTCCTTACGAAATTTTACATTTAACGAATATTGGTATTTTTAAAGGAGACGAAAATGGAAATTTCCGTCCGAAAGATACACTGACTCGTGCAGAATTAGCACAAATTTTAACGAAAGCATATGAGTTGAAAACAAAGCGTCCGCATACATTTACAGATATACGAGAAAACCATTGGGCAAGAGATGCAATTAGCGCATTACAGTCTAATAATGTAGCGGTAGGAACGGGAGATGGCAAGTTCGAGCCTGAAATGCTCGTTACACGTGGGCAATTTGCGAAGTTTTTACAACGAGCAATTGATAATTCTCCAGGGAAAATGGAATAGATAAAGAGAAAGCTCATAATTTGTGGAAGCGGTATCTTCCGCTCATTATGAGCTTTTATTAATAGATAGGTTAATATTGTCGTATGTTGTAGTTAAGTCGATATAATTGCATTTTTTGTCTAGAAAATGAACTCTTAAAATGTGAAGGATTTCTTTTAAAAAAAGTAGAATATTTATATTATAGAAACACCTTTACATGAATACAGGGAAGAAAATTGATTTGCGTACAATTGGGTATAAAAGTTGAAATCGAGAGCGAATTGGCTCTCCTTTAGTAGTGATTCTCACAATAATAGATTTTTTAAATGTAATATATTGCATAACGGGTGCGAAGGCAACATATGTAATATTGGAAAGGATTTCAGTCTATTATTTTCCGTTTTTTAAATGGAGATAAAGGGGAGAGGGCAATGAAGAAGAACATGTTACGTATAATGGCAACGGTAACTATTATGGGCGGCTTGTTTGTAAGTACAAATGTTACAAACGTAAAAGCAGAAGAATATCCAGAAATGATTGTTTTTGATGATGTTCCAGTAAACCACTGGGCATATGACGATATAATGGACGTAGTATACAATAAAGTAATGTTAGGCTATGGAAATGGTAAGTTTGGTGTAGGAGATAATGTAACACGAGAACAAGTAGCAGCAGTACTTTATCGTACATTGAATTTGAAAAAAGAAGGACCTTTAAAAAATCCATACAAAGATATTTCTGAGAGGGCAACAATGTTTTTAGATGAAATTTTAGTATTAACAAAGCATGGTATTTTTGAAGGTGATGAAAAAGGAAACTTTAGACCAGCCGCACCTGTAACACGTGCAGAAATGGCGCAAATTCTTACGAAGGCATTTACATTTGAGGTGAAGAAGAACCATACATTTAAAGATGTACCAAATAATCACTGGGCAAAAAATGCGATCAGTGCACTGCAGTCTAATCATGTCATAGTAGGAACAGGAAATGGGGAATTTGAACCGAATAAAGTTGTAACACGTGAGCAATATGCAACGTTTTTAAATAAAGCTGTTTTTTATTTTCCTGTAAAAGATGAGGATTATGAATGAAAGTTAAAATATAAGGACATTTAAATTATATCGATATAATATAAAGTAATAAAAAAGCGTGGGAATTCCACGCTTTTTTATTGTTTTATATTATTAATAAGTATATAAATTTTCTATTCATAATTTAGTTGTTGGAATTTAGTGGATAAGAAGAGATTGAATAAAGTAACTTTTTCTTGTTTAAATATGAGATTTAGTAACTTTATTATTAATAGAGTGTAAATAAAAGTATATGAAATATAGTTCATAAATTAGACAAAAATCACATGGGAATTGTATTGTTACGCTTTCGTTAATTCTTTATATTAGAAAAAAATATGTTTTTAGGGAGAGAATACTTTGAAGAAAAAAATTTTAAAAGTAGCAACAGCTTTAACAATTATGGGTGGAGTAGCATTTAGTGCTGAGGGGACTACAGCAAAAGCTGAATTAGCTGCAAAGCCACAACAAGCAAGTCAGGCAATCTTTACAGATGTACCAGCAGGACATTGGTCTTATAAAGCAATTCAAACTTTAGCAGAACATGAAATTATGCTTGGTTACGGAAATGGTGTGTTCGGTTTTGGACATAACGTAAATCGTGAACAAGTAGCCGCTTTAATTTATCGCGCACTAGATCTTGATGAAGAATTTGGTGAAGATGAGGTATTAGAAAGCCCATATAATGATATTGTTGATGATAACTCAACGATGTTTCCTTTTGAAGTTTTAGCAGTAACAGAATTAGGTATCTTTACAGGTGACGAGAATGGGAACTTCAGACCAAAAGCTACGTTAACACGTGCAGAAATGGCGCAAGTTCTTACAAGGGCATTTGGATTACAAGTACAAGGAACAGCAAAATTTAAAGATGTACCAAAGGGACATTGGGCAGAAAATGCGATTAATGCAGTAGGTTCAAATGGTATTTCAGTAGGAGATGGAAAGGGTAACTTCGCTCCGAACATGAAAGTAACACGTGAACAATATGCTCAGTTCTTATTTAATTCAATGTTTAAATAAATAATAAAGAAGGAGCCGGTGTTGTATAACACTGGCTTCTTTTTTATATGTAATGCCGGTGGAAGAATATAGTTTTGTAAAAAAAGCAATTAAATTTTCAAAAAAAACTTCCTTTTCTGAAGATTTGTTATATAATATAAAACATAAAATCAAATCTGTTATAAAACAGTTTAAGGAGGGGATGCTAATATGTCGACGCAAACTTCACGGGTTACATTGCCCGGAGAAATGTTACCAGCGTACAACGAAATATTGACACCTGAGGCGCTTAGTTTTTTAAAGGAACTACATGAAAATTTTAATAAGCGCCGCATAGAACTTTTACAAAAGCGTGCGGAGAAACAAAAGAGAATTGATGCAGGAGAGTTTCCGAAGTTTTTAGAAGAAACAAAGCGCATACGTGAAGCGGATTGGACAATTGCTCAATTGCCAAAAGATTTAGAGGATCGCCGCGTAGAGATTACTGGACCAGTGGATAGAAAGATGGTTATTAACGCTTTAAATTCAGGAGCGCATCTTTTTATGGCAGATTTCGAAGATTCGAATTCACCAACTTGGGAAAATGCAATTGAAGGTCAAATAAATTTACGAGATGCAGTGCAGGGAACGATTTCACATAAAAATGAAAACGGAAAAGAATATCGTTTAAATAGTAAAACAGCAGTATTAATTGTGCGTCCAAGAGGATGGCATTTAGAAGAAAAACATATGCAAGTTGATGGGAAGAATATGTCTGGTAGCTTAGTAGATTTCGGACTTTATTTTTTCCATAATGCAAAGGCTCTTTTAGCAAAAGGAAGCGGTCCATACTTTTACTTACCGAAAATGGAAAGCCATTTAGAAGCAAGGTTATGGAATGATGTTTTCGTATTTGCTCAAAAATATATTGGTATTCCAAACGGAACGATCAAAGCGACGGTGTTACTGGAAACGATTCACGCTTCGTTTGAAATGGATGAAATTTTGTATGAGCTTAAAGATCATTCTGCTGGGTTAAATTGCGGAAGATGGGATTATATTTTCAGCTTTCTAAAGAGCTTTCGTAAACATAATAAATTTTTACTTCCAGATAGAGCGCAAGTCACGATGACGGCGCCATTTATGCGCGCGTATTCTTTGAAAGTCATTCAAACGTGTCACCGTCGTAATGCACCAGCTATTGGAGGAATGGCGGCACAAATTCCGATTAAAAACAATCCAGAAGCGAATGAAGCAGCTTTTGAAAAAGTGCGTGCAGATAAGGAGCGCGAAGCTTTAGACGGTCATGATGGGACTTGGGTTGCCCACCCGGGACTTGTACCAGTCGCGATGGAAGTATTTAATCACATTATGAAAACACCGAATCAAATTTTTAGAAAACGTGAAGAAATACATGTTACAGAAAAGGATTTATTAGAAGTACCAGTGGGAACGATTACAGAAAATGGGCTTCGCCTAAATATTAGCGTAGGTATTCAATATATTGCATCTTGGTTAAGCGGACGGGGAGCAGCACCCATTTATAACTTAATGGAAGATGCGGCAACAGCGGAAATTTCTAGGGCACAAGTATGGCAATGGATTCGCCATGAAGGTGGAAAGCTAAATGACGGTCGTAATATTACGCTTGAATTGATGGAAGAGCTAAAAGAAGAAGAACTAGCAAAAATAGAAAGAGAGATTGGTAAAGAAGCCTTTAAAAAAGGGAGATTCCAAGAGGCGACAACGTTGTTTACAACTCTCGTTCGGAATGATGAATTCGTACCATTTTTAACATTACCGGGTTATGAAATTTTATAAAGTGAAAAGGGGATGGAACAAATGAAAAACGAAAGAATTGAGAAATTACAAGAGAGCTGGGAACTAGATAAGCGCTGGAAAGGGATTACACGTCCATATTCGGCAGAAGATGTAATTCGCTTGCGCGGGTCAATTGATATTGAACATACATTAGCGCGCCGCGGTGCTGAAAAGCTTTGGTCATCGCTTCATACGGAAGATTATATTAACGCACTTGGCGCATTAACAGGAAACCAAGCAATGCAACAAGTGAAAGCTGGGCTAAAAGCAATTTATTTAAGTGGATGGCAAGTTGCTGCGGATGCGAACCTTTCTGGACATATGTATCCAGACCAAAGTTTATATCCAGCGAACAGCGTACCTGCTGTAGTAAAACGAATTAATCAAACACTTCAACGTGCGGATCAAATTCAGCATATGGAAGGAAGCGGTGATACAGATTATTTCGTACCGATTGTAGCAGATGCAGAAGCTGGATTTGGCGGACAATTAAACGTATTTGAACTGATGAAAGGTATGATTGAAGCAGGGGCATCAGGTGTGCACTTTGAAGATCAATTATCTTCAGAGAAAAAATGTGGACATTTAGGCGGAAAAGTATTACTACCAACGCAAACAGCGGTGCGTAATTTAATCTCGGCACGCCTTGCAGCAGACGTAATGGGAGTGCCGACAATTATTGTTGCAAGAACAGATGCGGATGCAGCAGATTTAATTACGAGCGATATCGATCCGGTTGATAAAACATTTATTACAGGTGAAAGAACTCCAGAAGGATTTTACCGTACGAAAGCAGGTCTTGATCAAGCAATTGCACGTGGTTTAGCATACGCTCCTTATGCAGATCTCGTTTGGTGCGAAACATCTGAACCGAATTTAGAAGATGCAAAACGATTTGCGGATGCAATTCATAAAGAGCATCCAGGGAAATTGCTTGCATATAACTGTTCACCTTCATTTAATTGGAAACAAAAATTAGATGAAAAAACAATTGCAAGCTTCCAAAAAGAAATCGCATCTTACGGTTATAAGTTCCAGTTCGTAACACTAGCGGGATTCCACTCATTAAACTATGGCATGTTTGAATTGGCACGTGGCTATAAAGAGCGCGGCATGGCAGCATACTCTGAACTACAACAAGCAGAATTCGCAGCAGAAAAACACGGCTACTCTGCAACTCGTCACCAACGCGAAGTAGGAACAGGTTACTTTGATGAAGTAGCTCAAGTTATTACAGGCGGTACTTCATCAACGACAGCGCTAAAAGGATCTACAGAAGAAGCACAGTTTACGAAATAAAAGGAAGGGGCACCTTTTTGAAGGGTGCTCCTTGTTATTTTCGGAACGATTTTTCACATATATCGATTTACTAACAAAAAAGACGATATTATCAAATCCACTCAGCTCTATGATCGCGAATAAACTTCATATCTTTCTCATAATGCTCTAAATGTCCTTCATCAATCATTTTTTGGAAATTCAAGTCGCCTTCTTGTGCTTTTCTTTTCACATATGTACATAATGCTTCTAATCGTAGTAACACTATTCCTAAGTAATCTTCGTCCATATGTTTACCGTAGGACTGGACAAACAATTTCACTCTTTCTTTCATACGGCTAGCATGTTGTGCCGATTCATAATGAACTGCCTCACCCGATTCTGTATAATACACTCTACTTAAAGGTACACAAGTATAAAGCGTATAAGCGATATCCCAAATTCTCGGACCAGGAGCAGCAACATCGAAATCAATAATACCTACTGGTTTCTCGTCATGAAAAATAATGTTATATATAGCAAAATCGTTATGGCAAATAACCTCAATGTCATTTGGAGTAAGATCCATCGGTTGCCATTCATCTGATAAGGGAAAGTCACTTACCGCATCATGATAAAGGCGGAGCATCTTTGCTATTTCCTTTAAAACATCATTAGATCGCATATATTCTTTTAAAGGATAATTCCCAGCGTCTCCTTCAATAAAGGATAAAATCTCTCTATCTTTTTCATCTACACCTAAAAACTTTGGAGCATGATGAAACCCTTTGTTTTCTAAGTGCTGTAATAATGTATGAATTTTTGCACTGCCTGGCTTTAATTCTCGCCGAACAGTATTTTCAGAACGATACACATTTGATACATTTCCCCCTGTAAGCTTTTCTTCGTTGGTGTAGTTTGACATATAATCCCCTCCAATATAACGACTGTACGATTATATTGTAACACTTCAGAACAAGGGATGTAATCGTATTCAAATGATGTATGTGTTCACTTTATAGTGAAATCCGCACATACTAAAATCAATTATTTACGAATGTACAATCAATTTAATTTGTCAGTTATTTTCAAAAAAGATTGTACATTTCATTTTAAGTATGCTATGATGAAGTCAGTTGAATAGTTAAATTAAGCAATCCATATATTATCAAGTGCCGAAAAACGAACGAGAAAAAGTATGTGAGAACTAGTTTATGTTTCGTGTTTGATAATGTGTGGATTCTTTTTTTATACAGGAAGACTAAAATAAATTGTGTTTTCTTTAGGAGGAAATAATTATGGCAGTAACAGGACAAGTAAAATGGTTTAACAACGAAAAAGGATTCGGTTTCATCGAAGTTCCAGGCGAAAACGATGTATTCGTACATTTCTCTGCAATCGAAACTGAAGGTTTCAAATCTCTAGAAGAAGGTCAAAAAGTTAGCTTCGAAATCGAAGATGGTAACCGTGGACCTCAAGCTAAAAACGTAATCAAACTATAATTTTATAGTTCATTATGGAAAAGGATGGCTGCTGCCATCCTTTTTTTGTTGTAATATACGAGCATAATGATTATATTTGGGGGAAAAGTATACAAATGAAGTCATACTCGATGTTCGTAGCGGGAATAAAGAAGATCTACACAATACGATTGAAGAAATCTCATTCGCTCGCTTTAGATGAATAAGAAAAAATAGTCGTTTTTTTGAGGACGAAGAAGAGTAAAAGGCTTTCCAAAATGGAAGGCCTTTTACTCTTCTTTTCCAATCTTTTTCTTTTCGCGTTTCTTACATTCAGAGCATTTCGATTTACGAAAAGGCTTTGCAAAGAATAGTAGAATGAAAAATAAGCCGAATATAATGCTGGATGAGTTTTTCACGATTACAATGCTGCTATTTTTCATTTGAATCGTTGGTTGCATTTCTTTTTCTTCCATAGTGGACCTCCATTTATTGGATTTTACTTTTAATTATAGCAAAGTTAATTGTCGTAATGATGCGAAATGAGGAAGCAGTTGTAAACATTTATTGGTAGTATAAATACATTTTATATAGGTTTTTATTACAAAAACACTATATTGTTATTTTATAATTTAAAAGATGTTTGATAAATGATAAAGTATTGTAAAAAAGCGGAATCTGTAAGCCATTTCCTTTTCATAGGTGCTAGAATTATATATGCAGCTGCTAATATAAATAGAAAAAAGGAGACAGTAGAATATGGAAAGTAAAGTAGAACGCTATGTCGAAAACTATGTGGTAAATAAAAATACAATGGCCTTACTTCCTGTTATTCTAAGTGAAAAGAAAATCGTTACACGAGTTGTTGAGATGGAAGATTCTTTTTTCGTATTTCAAAAGCCCCTAGATATTATAGAAAGAAGTTGCCGCAAGCATGGCTCTAGTTTCTTAGGCAGAAAAGAAGGAACGAAAGAGTTAACTCATATTACACATAAAGCACCGATTGCGATTAGTCCGACAGATCAACTTTATTTTTTTCCCACTTATTCATACTCTAGAAAAGAGTGTGCTTGGTTGTCTCATTTTTATATTGAAAGTAATAAAGAGTCAAAAGATGGAAATGTTATTGTTAGATTTATAAATGGATTTGCTGTGAAATTAGAAATATCAAAAAGCAGTTTTGAAAATCAACTAAATCGTACAGCGAAATTGCGTACTGAATATGAAGATCGTAGAAAAAAACAAGGGAATCCTTGTTTTAAAGAGATTGATAAAACTCAAGAATCTCGATTAAAACCAGCATACGAGAAAGTATATTTTGTGAAAGAAGAGGAAGTTTAAGAGGATGGGGAAAAATCCCCATCTTTTTTATTTGTCAGTTTTTATCGGTAAGTCGATATATTCGAAAAATCACTGATAAAAATCGAGTTGTGGTTGATATATTTGAAAAATCGCTGATAAAATGCGAGTTACAATCGATATATTCAGAAAATCGTCGATATAATTTCAGTTACTGAGGAATTTGCCACTAAAACAAAAGGATCATTTCCAAAATCGCAAAACGTCTTGTCGAATATTGATAGATTATCATAGCATAATAATGAAGGAATTCTCATGGAAGATATGGAAACTTAATAATTACATCTCCATATGTCGTATCTACCATTTCCTCTTTCATATAAGCAATGATACAGTAGAGGTAGTACTTAGAGTAAAGGGGTAAAGTGTAGAATGGATTTTCAGACAATCAAAGAGTATTTTTCACCAGAAAATATGGATCATATTGTTGAAAGTTATAAAGCATTCGGACCACTTCTCGGTATTGGTTTACCGATGATAGAAGCGTTAATACCGGCATTGCCACTCATCGTATTTGTACTGGCAAATGCTGTTGCATTTGGATTTTGGCTCGGTTTTCTTTATTCTTGGCTTGGATCAGTAATGGGTGCCTTACTTGTCTTTTTCATTATCCGCCATTTTGGACGAAGTCGTTTCTTTTCTTTTGTAAATAAACATGAGAAAGTAAGGAAGGCAATGGGATGGATTGAAAGGAAAGGATTTGCGCCGATTTTCGTCATATTTTGTTTTCCGTTTACACCGTCTGCGCTTATAAACGTTGTCGCTGGTTTATCTCGCATTAGTGTAAAACAGTTCGGGCTTGCGCTTGCGTTCGGAAAGCTTGTGATGATTTTTATTTTAACGTATATCGGTCATGATTTAATGTCATTTATTCATAATCCGGTGAAATCAGTCATTGTAGCAATTGGTATTTTTATTTTATGGTATGTCGGTAAGAAAATCGAAGTAAAGTTAGAACTACATTAAGAATAGTCTTCTTTGTAAAGGAAAGCTTCATTATTAAAGGATAAGGGGAGAAGCGGATGAAGAAAACTTTGAAAAAAGAAGGCATAGAGTGGATACGAACAATTTTAATTGGTGTATTATTAGCTGTATTTTTTCGAACGTTTTTCTTTTCGACGTACGTTGTAGAGGGGAAGTCAATGATGCCGACATTGCAAGATGGTAATATGCTCGTTGTAAATAAGGTGAGTTATCAAGTGGGGGACTTGAACAGGTTTGATGTTGTTGTGTTTCATGCGAATAAAAAAGAGGACTACGTAAAACGAATTATCGGTTTACCTGGAGATCAAATTGAATATAAGCATGATAAACTGTATATAAACGGACAATTCGTGGATGAACCTTATTTAGAAACGTATAAGAAAGAGATAAATGGACGACAACTAACAGGTGATTTTAAACTAGAAGAGTTAACGAAAGAAAAGTCGGTGCCACCTGGCTATATTTTTGTAGTGGGTGATAACCGCCTCGGGAGCTGGGATAGTAGACACTTTGGATTTGTAAAAGCTGATACAGTTGTCGGTAAAGTTGATTTACGATATTGGCCAATTCAAGAGGTGCAAACGAATTTTTCAAAAGGTTGATATAATAGATAGAAGTATAGAAAAAGGCAAACTACTCTGTTTGTCTTTTTTCGTGTCCTATAATACAATTATAGTAGCAAACTAACGTTCGTTATGTAAGTGAAAGGTGGGGTTACATGTCACTTCGATTTGTGATTGGTAGAGCGGGAAGTGGAAAAAGTACACTTTGTTTACACGAAGTGCAAGAAGAGTTAAAGCAGCGTCCAAGAGGGGAAACAATATTATATCTTGTGCCAGAACAGATGACATTCCAAACGCAGCAGGCGTTAATTGGTAGTGGGGATGTAAGAGGTTCTATTCGGGCACAAGTTTTTAGTTTTTCACGATTAGCGTGGAAGGTACTGCAAGAAGTTGGTGGAGCGAGTCGCCTTCACATTGATGAAGCGGGCGTACATATGTTACTTCGTAAAATTGTAGAGTCTCGTAAAGATGGATTATCGGTGTTCCAAAAAGCAGCGGAGCAAAACGGTTTCTTTGAACATCTTGGTAGTATGATTGCGGAGTTTAAACGTTACAATGTGACGCCATCTAACGTATATGAAATGTGGCAACAATTAGACGCACATAGTAGCAGTGCAGAACAAAAGCTATTAGCGAATAAAGTGTATGATTTACAACTATTATATGATGATTTTGAACGTGCTTTAATCGGAAAATATTTGGATTCAGAAGACTACCTACAATTGCTAGTCGAAAAGCTTCCACATTCTGAATATGTAAATGGGGCTGAAATTTATATAGATGGATTTCATTCATTTTCACCGCAAGAACTAGAAATTGTAAGACAGCTTATGATTTGCGGTGCGAGAGTTACGATCACGTTAACGATAGATGAAAAAACGTTAGCGCAGCCAGTAAATGAACTAGATTTATTTTATGAAACGACGTTAACGTATGAAAAAATAAAGCAAGTGGCGCGTGAAGAGAAGATAGAAATTGAAAAAACGATTCCACTTATGGAACAACCGCGTTTTCATTCGCAAGCATTAGCGCATTTAGAAACGCATTACGAAGCACGTCCAAATGAAAAGTTTCACGGAGAAGCAAGTGTAACGATTAGTACAGCAGCGAATTTACGAGCTGAAGTAGAAGGTGTTGCGCGTGAAATTCGTAGACTTGTGGCGGATGAAGACTATCGTTACCGAGATATTGCAGTCCTTCTTCGTAACGGAGAAAGTTATTACGATGTGATGCGAACGCTATTTACAGATTATAATATCCCACATTTCATCGATGAAAAACGCCCGATGTCACATCATCCGCTAGTAGAATGCATTCGTTCTGCACTCGAGATTATTAGTGGAAATTGGCGTTATGATGCAGTGTTCCGCTGCGTGAAAACAGAGCTTTTATATCCATTAGACGTAAGAAAAGAAACGATGCGCGAAGAGATGGATGAGTTTGAAAACTACTGTTTAGCGTACGGTGTACAAGGGAAGAGATGGACTTCTGAGGATCCGTGGATGTATCGCCGCTATCGTTCTCTTGACGATACGGACGAGATGATTACAGACAGTGAACGTGAAATGGAAGAGAGAATAAATCGACTGCGCGACGTTGTAAGAACGCCTGTTATTCGTATGCAAAAAAGACTGAAGCGAGCGGGAACAGTGATGCAAATGTGCGAAGCTGTTTATTTATTTTTAGAAGAGCTAGACGTTCCGAAAAAACTAGAAGCATTACGTATTCGTGCAGAAGAGAGCGGAGATTTCTTATTTGCGACAGATCATGAGCAAGTATGGGAAGAAGTAATGAGTCTTTTTGATACGTTCGTTGAGATGCTTGGCGAAGAGAAAATGTCACTTTCTATGTTCACAGATGTTATGTCGACAGGTCTTGAGGCGCTTCAATTCGCAAACATTCCGCCGTCATTAGACCAAGTGTTAATTGCTAATATTGATCGTTCAAGATTATCAAATGTGAAAGCAACATTTGTCATTGGCGTGAATGAAGGAGTTATTCCGGCAGCACCGATGGATGAAGGGATGCTTTCTGATGAGGAAAGAGATGTTCTTAGCGTTGCAGGTATCGAATTAGCACCAACGACGAGACAAACCTTATTAGAAGAACAGTTCGTTATGTACCAAATGGTAACGAGAGCAACTGAGAAATTATATATTTCATGCCCGCTTGCAGATGAGGAAGGGAAGACGTTACTTGCGTCTAGCTTTATTAAGAAAATAAAAAGAATGTTCCCTGATGTGAAAGATACATTTATTACGAATGACGTGAATGATTTATCACGTTCGGAACAAATTTCATACGTAGCAACGCCAGAAGTAACGTTGTCATATGTTATGCAGCAACTTCAAACGTGGAAGCGATATGGATTTGAAGGGAATTTAGATTTTTGGTGGGATGTATATAACTTCTACGTAACTTCAGATGAATGGAAACAAAAAAGTAGCCGCGTATTATCAAGTTTATTCTACCGAAATCGTGCGCAAAAGCTAAGTACAGTTGTAAGTAGAGATTTATATGGAGATAAAATAAAAGGAAGCGTATCTCGTATGGAACTATTTAACCGTTGCGCATATGCTCATTTCGCGCAGCACGGTTTATCGTTAAGAGAGCGTGACATTTTCAAACTGGATGCACCCGATATCGGGGAACTATTCCATGCAGCGCTGAAGAGAATTGCGGACAGGCTATTACGCGAAAACCGTACTTGGGCGGATTTATCAATAAAAGAGTGTGAGCATCTTTCTGCTGTAGTAATAGAAGAGATTGCACCGTTATTACAAAGACAAATTTTATTAAGTTCAAATCGTCATTTCTATTTAAAACAAAAACTACAACAAATCATTTTCCGTACATCAATCATTCTTCGTGAACATGCGAAGTCAAGCGGTTTCGTACCAGTTGATTTAGAAGTGCCATTCGGTATGGGCGGTACAGGATCGCTTCCGCCGATGGAATTCTCATTACCAAATGGTGTAAAGATGGAAGTAGTTGGTCGTATTGACCGTGTTGATAAGGCGGAAGATGAAAATGGGACGTTCCTACGTATTATTGATTATAAATCAAGCTCAAAAGCGTTAGACTTAACGGAAGTGTATTACGGATTAGCACTTCAAATGTTAACGTATTTAGATGTTGTTACTTCGAATGCACATACGTGGATGAAAAAGGGAGGTACTGCATCACCGGCTGGTGTACTGTACTTCCATATCCATAACCCGATCGTTGAGATGAAGGGTGACGCATCTGAAGCAGAAATTGAGAAAGAGATTTTAAAGAAATTTAAAATGAAAGGACTTGTACTAGGAGATGCTGATGTTGTTCGTTTAATGGATAACAAACTTTCGACAGGAAGCTCTGATATTATTTCTGCTGGTTTGAAAAAAGACGGCAGTTTTAGTGCGCGTTCGAGTATTGCAAGTGAACAAGAGTTTAACGTACTTCAAAAATACGTACACCATACGTTTGAAAATATTGGAAAAGACATTACAGAAGGCGTTATTGATATTGCTCCTTATAAGAAGGGGAATAAAGCGGCGTGTACGTTCTGTAACTTCAAATCTGTTTGTCAGTTCGATGAATCACTCGAAGATAACCAGTTCCGTACGCTAAAAGATATGAAAGATAGCGAAGCGATGGAGAAAATTAGAGAGGAGGTTGGCGGAGAATGATTGAAAATTGGCCTAAAAAACCAGAAGGTAGTCAGTGGACGGATGACCAGTGGAAAGCGGTTGTAGCGAACGGACGTGATATATTAGTCGCGGCAGCAGCTGGATCAGGGAAAACAGCAGTATTAGTTGAACGTATTATTAAAAAGATTATAAATGAAGAAAATCCAGTCGATGTCGACCGCCTGCTCGTTGTAACATTTACGAATGCAGCGGCGCAAGAGATGAAAAACAGAATTGGGGAAGCGTTAGAAAAGGTATTAATTGATGAGCCAGGATCGCAGCACGTAAGAAAGCAGCTTAGCTTATTAAATAAAGCTTCTATTTCAACGATCCATTCATTTTGTTTACAAGTAATTAGAGGATACTACTACATGCTTGATGTTGATCCTCGTTTCCGCATTGCGAATCAAACAGAAAACGAATTATTAAAAGAAGAAGTGTTAGATGACATATTAGAAGAAGAGTATGGAATTGAAGATAATAGTATTTTCTTTGAACTCGTTGACCGTTATACGAGTGACCGTAGTGATGATGACTTACAGCGTATGATTTTAGCGCTTCATACAGAATCAAGAGCGCATCCAAATCCGGAAAAATGGCTCGATAAATTAGTAGAAGCATACGACGTGGAAGGAAAGACAATTGAAGATTTAGTGTACGCTTCTTACTTATTAGAAGATGTGAAATTCCAGCTTGAAACAGCAGAGACACATATTCGTAAAGCGACTGAACTCGCGATGCTTCCTGACGGTCCGGCGCCCCGCGTTGAAACCCTGCAAGCAGATGCAGTTTTACTTGGAACGTTGTCATCAGCTGCTTGTGAGTCATGGACAAATGTGTATGAAGCGATGCAAAATGTATCGTGGCAAACGTTAAAGCGTATTAAGAAAAGTGATTACAACGAGGATGTTGTAAAACAAGTAGACTCTCTTCGTAATAAAGCGAAAGATGAAGTGAAGAAATTACAAGAAGAGTTATTTAGCCGCAGACCTGAAAGTTTCTTACGAGATTTTCAAGATATGCATCCTGTATTAGAAAAACTCGTACAGCTTGTAAAAGTATTTACAGAGCGTTTCCAAGCGATGAAGCGTGATAAAGGGATGGTTGATTTCACAGATTTAGAGCATTTCTGTCTACAAATTTTAAGTGAACAAAGTGAAAACGGTGAAATGAAGCCGTCAGCAGTAGCGCTTCAATATCGTAATAAATTTGCTGAAGTACTAGTCGATGAATATCAAGATACGAACTTTGTGCAGGAATCCATTATTAAATTCGTAACGAAAGATTCTGAGAGTGAAGGGAACTTGTTCATGGTAGGTGACGTGAAGCAGTCGATCTATCGTTTCCGACTAGCAGAACCAGGCCTGTTCCTAGGAAAGTATAAACGCTTTACGCAAGAAGGATTAGACGGCGGAATGAAAATCGATTTAGCGAAAAACTTCCGTAGCCGTCATGAAGTGTTAGCAGGTACGAACTTTATTTTCAAACAAATTATGGGCGAAGAAGTCGGAGAAATCGACTATGATGCTGACGCTGAATTAAAGTTAGGTGCTAGCTATCCAGAAGGTGAAGATGTAACAGCTGAACTACTATGTATTCAGCAAACAGAAGAAGAAGTGCTAGACGGTGAAGAAGGTGCGGAAGTAGAAAAAGCGCAACTTGAAGCTCGCCTTATGGCGCAGCGTATTAAAGCGATGGTTGATTCAGGTTATGAAGTGTATGATCGTAAAACGGATAGTATGCGCCCTGTACAATACCGCGACTTCGTTATTTTACTTCGCTCTATGCCATGGGCGCCGCAAATTATGGAAGAGTTAAAGCTGCAAGGAATTCCAGTATACGCTGATCTTGCGACTGGTTACTTTGAAGCGACAGAAGTAAATATTATGATGAATGTATTCCGAGTGATCGATAATCCGATGCAAGATATTCCGCTTGCCGCCGTACTTCGTTCACCAATAGTTGGACTAAATGATGAAGAACTTGCAACATTGCGTGCTCACGGAAAGAAAGGTTCGTTTTATGAAGTAATGAGCTCATTCTTAAAAGGGGCACCGCTTGAAGAAGAACAAGAATTACATGATAAATTAGAGTGGTTCTATAACTTACTGCAAGGATGGCGTGAATTCGCGCGTCAACAGTCACTTTCTGATTTAATTTGGAAAGTGTACGGTGAGACAGGTTATTACGACTTTGTTGGCGGTTTACCAGCCGGAAAGCAAAGGCAAGCAAACCTGCGTGTACTTTATGACCGTGCAAGACAATATGAAGCAACATCGTTTAGAGGATTATTCCGCTTCTTACGCTTTATTGAGCGTATTTTAGAACGCGGTGATGATATGGGAACGGCGAGAGCTTTAGGTGAACAAGAAGATGTCGTTCGTATTATGACGATTCATAAAAGTAAAGGACTTGAGTTCCCAGTCGTATTTGTAGCGGGACTAGGTCGTCGTTTTAATACACAAGACTTAATGAAACGTTTTTTACTGCATAAAGATTTCGGTTTCGGTTCACAATTTATTGATCCTCGTAAACGTATTAAATATACGACATTATCGCAACTTGCGATTAAGCGTAAAATGAAGATGGAATTAATTGCGGAAGAAATGCGCGTATTATACGTAGCGTTAACGCGTGCAAAAGAGAAGTTAATTTTAATTGGAACAGTTAAGGATGCAAATAAAGAAATGGAAAAATGGCTTGATGCAAGAGAGCATAGTGAATGGTTATTACCAGACCATATACGTGCCGGAGCGTCTTGTTATTTAGATTGGATTGCACCTTCATTATATAGACATCGTGATAGTGAAATGCTTCTTGAATTAGGACAAGGAAGCATTCCAGGTGAAATTTATGGCTATGACACGAGCTGGAAAGTAGAAGTTGTTGACGGTAACACGTTACTTGCGCCAGAACCAGTTCAAGAAGAGAAACAAGAATTGTTAGAAGCACTTCGTGAGAAAAAAGCTGTTCCCCTGCAAAGTGAACGAAAAGAAGAAGTGTATGACAGATTAATGTGGAAGTACGGATATGAGGAAGCGACATCTCATCGTGCGAAACAGTCTGTTACAGAAATAAAGAGAAATTATCAATCTGAAGAAGGTAGCGATAATGCCTTTATTAAAAAACTACGTGCACCAATTAAAACACGCCCTCGTTTTATGGAGAAAAAAGGATTAACGTACGCTGAAAGAGGTACGGCAGTTCACGCTGTCATGCAGCATGTTGATTTGAAGAAGCCGATTACAGAAGAAGTGATTCGGGAGCAAATTAATGGCATGGTTAATAAAGAATTATTAACATTCGAACAAGCAGAAGAAATAGCAATTGAAAAAGTGATTTCATTCTTTGACAGTGATCTAGGTAAAAGGGTATTAGCGGCGAAAAGTGTTGAGCGTGAAGTACCATTTACGATGATGCTTGCAGCAGAAGAAGCATATCAAGATTGGCAAGGGAAGAGCGGGGAATCAATTCTTGTCCAAGGGGTTATTGACTGCATGATTGAAGAGGAAGATGGTATCACGCTAATCGACTTTAAAACGGATACGATTGAAGGGAAGTTCCCAGGCGGATTCGATCAAGCGAAACCAATTTTAGAAGATCGATATAAAGTGCAGCTTTCTTTATATGCAAAGGCACTTGAAAAAAGCTTGCAACATCCTGTGAAAGAGAAATGCTTATACTTCTTTGATGGCAACCATGTTGTAAAAATTGAAGAATAGAGAGGCTTGAAAATGACAACGGAAAAAACGTTAAGAACATGTGAAAAAGGACATGAATATTATAAAAGTAGCGATTGTCCAACTTGCCCAACCTGTGAGAAAGAAAAGAAACCAAAAACAGGATTTCTTTCACTTCTTTCATCACCAGCACGAAATGCGCTGCAACACCATGGAATTCACACGATAGAAGAACTCTCAAAGTATAGTGAAAAAGAAATTTTAAAACTACATGGTATGGGACCTGCGTCTATGCCGAAGCTTAGAAATGCTTTGGAGGAGAAGGGGTTATCATTTAAATAAAATGAAACAGTAAACAGTGGAGTTTTTGATAATATTGAATGAGGTAAAAGAAAAAAGTAGGAGATATTCTCCTACTTTTTTTTACGCTGTTCCAATTTGATCTTGATCAGCCACATCAGAATCAAACGTATTTGTTGCACTAACACCGTTAAACGTATTCACGACAAATCCAACATTGGAAGCTCCGGAACCATTATAAGCTTTCGTATTTTCTTTCGGAGACACGTTATAAAAATCCCCTAAATTAAAAGAACCATTACTGTTTTGAACGACGAGATTTCCAACAACAGAAGGCATACCATCCACCTACTTTACTAAGCTTTTTAATTACTATATGAATTATTGTGCGGAAGGTTCATCCGTAATATATTGGCGGATTTGCATAATACGAGAGTTATTAAAAACATAATCAACATTTCCAATTTGAAAGCAACCAGAATTTAAAAGTGTTCGCAATTCAACATTGTTTACTTCAATAAAAGGGCATTCATTTACAATGTTTAATTTTACATCTGTCGTTCGTTTTGGGATTGTGATGTGTTCATCTGTAAAGATTTCAAATGCGTCTAAGCGGCCTTCGTCTTTTATATAACAAGGAATTTCCCTATGGACGGCAAGAGCTCTACTTTTTAATTCCATTTGATTGGCATCTCCAACTTGAAATACGGCACTAATCCCTAAAGAAATAATAGAAACATTTTGGACAACAGACACATGATGTAACATAGTTTCTCAGTCTCCTTAACCTGGAGTAGGAGGGACATCTGTGACTAATGGTACAAATGGACCCTCTGTAACAGTTTCAAATGGTGTATCAAGAATAGAAGATAGTATGAGGAAATTTGCATCCCCAATTAAAAAGAGTGCGGACGACGATACACCGTTCATTTTAATTTGGCCGACTTTTAATTCGCGATTTACAACGTTAAGATTCATACATACTTACTCCTTTCGGAAATTGCCCGGTATGTGTTGAATAAAAGAGAGGAAAGCTTTGTCGATATCATGTTTCATTGCTTGAATAATGATATCTCGTAAATAATCTGGATCTGTTGAAATCCCTTCATAGGATTGCGTTTGTGATAAATAATAAGGAAGTCTATGCTCCATCTGTTTTTTTATGTCATCAACCATCATTTGTCGATACATTTCATCGAGCGGCGTTCTCTCTTCTTGTTCAAAATGGAGAATTCGATTATATGCTTCTTCATCTAAGTAACGATGCATTTCTTGAAGGATGCCTTGGTAAAAATCTGGGTTTGTATCTGTTTCAGGATTTACTTTTAATGTTTCTGTATCCACTTGGAAATCTTCAATTTGCTGTCCTTTTGCTGAAAACGGATTTAAACCGATATTTAAAGTACCATTTAAATTTTCTACTTTTAATTGATCGAATTTGTATTCCACTTTTCCTACAGAAGAGGAGGGGCGATTTTTTAATTCGTTAAGCTCTTCTTGGAGTTGGCGAACTTGATCTTCTAGGTTAAGGATGGCTGCTTGTTGTGCTTGAAGAGCTTGTTGAAGTTGGTGTAAGTAAGTATATATATCTTGATTCATTTTGTGAAACCTCCTTTTCAGTAGGGAGGGTAAAAATATTCCTGCTATATATTTATGACAAGGATGTCTTAAGAAGAACTAGTTGATGGTTTGATAGAAATAATTTGTCCTTTCGCCTGCAATGGGCGAAGGGGCTCTGTAAATCCACCGCTATTTGAGAATTTAGATAGAGCTTTAATACTTCCTGCAGTACCAATTTGGAATACAGAAGAGGTTGTAATGCTATCAATTCTAATGCTATTAATGATGATGCTTTGGTTTACATAAAAATTCAATGCAATCGCCTCCTCTAAGTTGAACCAATTATCGCTTGATCAATTACATCTGAATCATTGACAGTCGTTGCGCTTTGATAATTGTAGACAGAAACGTTATCTCCAACATTAAAAGAGCCGGCCCCAGCAAAAGCGCGTGAATAACTAATAGGCCTAATCGCAAATACATCTCCAATATGAAAAATACCACTTGATCCAATATTGACGATACGAATATGTCCGACCATAGCTGGCATACAAAACACCTTTCGTTTTTTAAATTTTCTTTTCTACTATTGTATGGGCGTTTTCAATAAAATGTGTTTTTTTTTATAAAAGAAACACACACGTTATTGCGTGTGTGTATTGAGTGTTTGATTAGGGTAAAAATCCGTATGTACATGCCAAATTACATTTAAGAGCCTGTCCAGTTCTTGGCTACAATCCACTGTTTTTTGAGAAGTCATTCCGTAGCGTTCAGCAAAATAAATCATTTTTTCACGTTTTTTTTCAATCGCTTGCTCAAACATTGAAATCGGCTCCATCTCTAAATGAAATTTTTAGTATATATGTAGTACATATTATACAAAAAACCAATAAAAAAGAAACACCTTCGCTAAAAAAAGTAAAATTTCTACATTTTATGCCAAATATAAAGGAGTAACGAATAGAATATGAGAAGAATATTGTAAAAATTAGCGTGCATGAGAAGGTTTTTTTCTGACGGATGCGAATACAATTAAAGGTCATGAGTTTTAGGATGGAGAGTGGAAATATTGCGTTTGGTAACGGCGAAAAAAGATGAAAAGGTATTTGTAGGTATTGTGGATGAAGAGGAAGAGAAGGTATTGCATGTAAGAGAAGCGCAAAGACAAAAAGGGGAAAAGGTTACGATTCCGATTACAATGTTAGAGTGTATTGAAAGAGGAACCGAATGCTTTGAAAAAATATGTGATATTGTAAATTGGGCGAAGGAAAATGAAGGGGCGGCGTATTATCCGTTAACTGAGGTGAAAATATTAGCACCAATTCCAAGGCCAAGGAAGAATATTCTTTGCGTTGGAAAGAACTATCGTGAGCATGCGATAGAAATGGGCGGAGTAGAGTCAATTCCGGAAAATATAATGATCTTTACGAAAGCGCCAACGACAGTTATTGGAATGAATGAAAAAATTAATAGTCATCCCCACGCAACGAATGAACTAGACTATGAAGGAGAACTAGCTATCATCATTGGTAAGCGAGGGAAACAAATAAAAAAAGAAAAAGCGCTTGAGCATGTTTTTGGTTATACCATTATAAATGATATAACTGCTCGCGACATTCAAAGGAAGCATAAACAATTTTTTCTTGGAAAAAGTTTCGATACATTTTGTCCGATGGGACCGTATCTAATTCATAAATCAATGGTTGAAACGCCAAATGCGTTACACATTGAAACAATAGTAAATGGGGAAGTAAGACAAACTTCAAATACAAATAAAATGATTTTTTCAATAGAAGAAATCATTTCAACGATAAGTAAAGGAATGACGTTAGAGCCAGGCGATATTATCGCAACAGGAACGCCGGCTGGTGTCGGAAAAGGTTTCACACCACCGAAGTTTTTGCATGCGGGTGATGAAGTGGTCATTACAGTAGAAGGAATTGGTACTTTGCGAAATGTAGTGAAATGAAGAAAAGGGCTATCTTATTAATAGATAGCTCTTTTTTATGGCCATGGGTTATTGAAAAAATCTAAAATAGCAAAAATATATAATCCGATGAGTATTAACGTACAAATCCCGATTAGCATAACGGCAAGAGAACTTCTTTCGCGGCCAAAACCGATAGCTGTAAGGAAAACAGCAGCCCAAAATGAGATTTTAAGTAGCATGAATGTATGAGGTGTTGAGTAGTACCTGAGTAACGTTATAGATAATAGGAATCCGATGAATGTAATGGAAATGAGAATAGTAGCTAAATAGTTAATATGTTTGCCGTATTTCAAAAGCATACAATTACCCCCTGTAAAATAAACTGAATATTCAATCTAAATTTACAGTAAACTACTAAAAAAATAAAGAGGTTGTCCCAACATGTAGGATAACCTCTTTATTATTATGATAATACCGCTTTAATTTTTTGGAACGCCCACTCTAAATCTTCTTCAGAGATTACTAGCGGTGGTGCGATACGAATTACATTTTCGTGTGTTTCTTTACATAATAGACCAGCTGCTTTTAATTGTTCGCAGTAAGGACGAGCTGGCTCGTTTAATTCGATACCGATGAATAAGCCTTTACCACGAATGTCAGTAATCATTGAGTTATCAATTTCTTTTAATTGCCCAACTAATTTTTCGCCTAATTGAAGAGAACGCTCTGTTAATTTTTCTTCTTCTAACACTTCAAGAGCCGCGATAGAAACAGCACATGCAAGTGGGTTACCACCGAATGTAGAACCGTGAGAACCTGGCTCGAATACGCCTAAAATGTCGCGGTTTGCTGCTACGCAAGAGATTGGGAATACGCCGCCGCCAAGTGCTTTACCAAGTATGTACATGTCAGGAGTTACACCGTCCCAGTCACAAGCAAATACTTTACCAGTACGGCCTAAGCCAGTTTGGATTTCATCTGCTACGAATAAAACGTTTTCTTTTTTACATACTTCAAGAGCTTCTTTTAAGAAACCAGCTGGTGGGATGTTAATTCCTGCCTCACCTTGGATAGGCTCTAAAATGAATGCAGCTGTGTTTGGTGTAATAGCAGCTTTTAACGCTTCTAAATCACCGTAAGGAATTACGATAATGCCAGGAAGCATTGGACCGAATCCACGCTTGTACTCTTCGTTCGAAGACATAGAAACAGCACCCATTGTACGGCCGTGGAAGTTATCTTCACAAACGATAATTTCAGCACGGTTTGCTTCTACTTTCTTCACATCATAAGCCCAGCGGCGAGCTGTTTTAATTGCAGTTTCAACAGCTTCTGCACCTGTATTCATTGGAAGTACCATTTCTTTATTAGTTAGTTTCGCAACTTTTTCGTACCAAGGACCTAATTGATCGCTATGGAAAGCACGAGAAGTTAACGTAACACGATTAGCTTGGTCAATTAAAGCGTTAATAATTTTTGGGTGACGATGACCTTGGTTTACTGCAGAATATGCACTTAATAAGTCCATATAGCGATTTCCTTCAGGATCTTCTACCCAAACGCCTTCTGCTTTAGAGATAACGATCGGAAGTGGGTGATAGTTATTTGCTCCGTATGTGTCTGTAAGTTCGATAATATCCTTAGTTTGAATCATGATTGTTCCCCCTTTTGTTATTACAAGAAGTTTGTAAATACTCTAAATATTATATCATTTAAATGTAAAAAAGCGAAACATTTCCTGAAAATAAATGAACATGTTATCATATAGAGTGAAAAAGTGTGAAAAGAGGAGGTAGGGGATACGATGGTACATATGCATATTACAGCATGGGCGTTAGGTTTAATTTTATTCTTCGTTGCGTATTCACTTTATTCAGCAGGAAGAAAAGGTAAAGGTGTACATATGGGGCTTCGTCTTATGTACATTATCATTATTGTGACAGGTTTCATGTTGTACATGGGTATTATGAAGACTGCAACAAGTAACGTGCACATGTGGTATGGTTTAAAAATGGTAGCTGGTATTTTAGTTATCGCTGGAATGGAAATGGTTCTTGTGAAAATGAGCAAGAACAAGGCAACAGGGGCATTTTGGGGATTATTTGTTATCGCGCTTGTAGCGGTATTTTACCTTGGACTGAAATTACCGATTGGCTGGCAAGTATTCTAATAAAAAATAAAACCACCTTATAATCTCAAAGACTTGGGAGATAAGGTGGTTTTTTTACTTTATGTTGCATCGATATGCAACTCTTCTCCGTTTACTTTCGTAAAACGAAACATGTTTTTATTTGACGTAGCGTGACGAACAAAATGGTGCTGCAATGTACAAATCATCTCTTCGTTATCAAACAAAAGAATATTTACTCCTTCGCATGCTTCCTCTTTCGGTAAGAAAGATAAATAATTATGACAATACATGCAATCATATAAAGAGTAATGAAGGGATTGCAATGATTCGGTTAATAATGTAAAGACAGAGTCAGGTAATTCCTCGAGCCATTCCGTATAGCTAAGAAGTAATTTTTTTCGAATTCGTATCATTTCTCCGTTTTGTAAATGGTGCTGTTCGTTGGCGATTTGTAATACATCTTGTTCATAGAAACGAGCTGGTAGCCAGTTGTTGTTATATAAAATCTCAAAGCCATCTTCGGCAATATCTTCTAATAAAAATGCTTCATCATTTTCATCATCAAAGAATACCCATTCATTGTTTATATATTCTACATTACCGACTGTATGAGCGCGAGGCTGGTTATATAAAATATGGTTACGTTGTATCATACACGATTTCTCCTTTATAAAAAGTAGTTATTTCTGTTATAGACAGTTCGTGCATTCTTTATAACTAGACACATCTAGACATAGGTGGGCATACAATAAAACACGTTTTACTGAGTGAAAAAGCTATTCCGTATGTGGATAGTAGATTATCGTCAAGTTTGTCATTTTTTTGATCCGCACCTCTAAGGTGTGGATTACTGCTTGTTTAGGAAAAGAAATAAGATGGAAGGATGATTCGTATGTGCGGGATTACAGGATGGGTGGATTATAAACGCTCATTAGAAGGAGAATGGGACGTCGTTACGAAGATGGCTGAGACGTTAGCAAAGCGTGGCCCGGATGATAATAAAGTTTGGATTAAAGGCAATGTCGCATTTGGGCATAAACGGTTAATCGTTGTTGATCCTGAGGGTGGTAAACAACCGATGACTTGTTTAAAAGATGAAACGAATTATGCAATTTGCTATAACGGTGAATTGTATAATACAGAAGATATTCGAAAGGAATTATTAAGAAGAGGATATACGTTCAAAGGTCATTCTGATACGGAGGTGCTATTAGCGTCGTATATTGAATGGAAAGAAGAATGTGTCGATCATTTAAACGGTATATATGCGTTTGCTGTATGGGATGAACAGAAAGAACAAGTATTTATTGCGCGAGATCGACTAGGTGTAAAACCGCTATTTTATAAATATGATAGTGGGCGATTACTATTTGGTTCAGAGTTAAAAGCGATATTAGCGCATCCAGATGTGAAAGCGGAAGTAACGTTAGAAGGGTTATCCGAAATATTCGGTCTTGGACCATCTAGAACACCTGGTCATGGCATTTATGCTGGTATAAAAGAATTACGTCCAGGGCATGCGATGACATTTTCAAAGAACGGTTTATGTATATGGAGATATTGGAATGTGGAAAGCAAAAAACATGAAGACTCCTTTGAAGAAACAGTAGAGAAAACACGCTTTTTATTACAAGATGCGATTACAAGGCAGCTCGTTTCTGATGTACCACTATGTACTTTTCTATCAGGTGGTGTAGATTCGAGCGCCATTACAGCGATTGCTGCGAAAGAATACGCAAGGTCAGGAAAAGGGCAATTACACACATACTCTGTTGATTATGAAGATAATGAAAAATACTTTAAAGCGAATGCGTTTCAGCCGAATTCAGATGCGCCATTTATTCATTTGATGACTGAGACGTTTCAAACAATCCATCATCGCTGCGTCATTTCAAATGAACAATTAGCACAGTATTTAACAGAAGCGGTACTCGTTCGTGATTTGCCTGGTATGGCAGATATCGATTCGTCATTATTATGGTTTTGCCGTGAAATTAAACAAGATTTTGTCGTCGGTTTATCTGGGGAATGTGCAGACGAAATATTTGGTGGTTATCCGTGGTTTTATAGAGAAGATGATTTGCAATCGAGTGCATTTCCGTGGATGCGCTCTACAGAAGCACGTGAACAACTGCTAAAGAAAGAATGGAGAAATAAATTAAACTTACAACAATATGTACAGCAGCGTTATGAAGAATCCATTCAAGAAGTTCCTGTTTTAGAGGGAGAAAGCCCAATTGAAGCAAAGAGACGACAATTATTTTACTTGAACATGGTATGGTTTATGACAACATTATTAGACAGAAAAGACCGTATGAGTATGGGGGCAAGCTTAGAAGTACGTGTTCCATTTGCGGATCACCGACTTGTCGAATATGCGTGGAATATTCCTTGGGAAATGAAAATGTATAAAAACCGCGAAAAAGGTCTATTGCGTAAGGCGTTAGAAGGATTACTTCCAAATGATATCTTATATAGAAAGAAGAGCCCGTATCCGAAAACCCATAATCCGCATTATACAAAAGCGGTAACAGTATGGCTACAAGATTTATTAACAGATAAAGGCTCAATTTTGCATGAACTATTTGATAAAGAACAGCTGAGTGGATTAATTGAGTCAGGTGGCAGTGCATTTCAATCCCCTTGGTTCGGTCAATTAATGACTGGTCCGCAGCTTTTAGCTCATTTAGCGCAAATTCATGTTTGGTTTAAAGAGTATGGGATAAATATTAAAGAATAGAAGAAAAGCGACTTGCATAAAAGTAAGTCGCTTTTCTATTAAATAAATTGTCATATAAAATTCAAAATCATATTAGAAATAATACTTATTTAGAATAATTATTTTGACGTACTTATTATTAGTTGTTATAATTGGAAACAAATGTTCTTGAAAAAGATTCTCATTTATAAAATTGAGGTGTTATATAGATGACAAAGAAAAAAATAGGTTTACTCGTAATGGCGTATGGAACGCCAGAATCATTAGATGATGTAGAAGCGTACTATACACATATTCGCCACGGGCATAAACCTTCAGAAGAAGCACTCCAAGACTTAATCAGACGCTATAAAGCGATTGGCGGAATTTCACCACTTGCAAAAATTACGAAAGAGCAAGCGCATAAATTAACAGATTCAATGAATAAAATATTTAAAGAGTATGAATTTACTTGTTACTTAGGATTAAAACATATAGCTCCATTTATAGAGGATGCAGTAGAAGAGATGAAGAAAGATGGAATTGAGCAGGCGATTAGTATCGTATTAGCACCGCATTATTCTACATTTAGCATTAAAGCATATAATGACCGTGCTATTCGTCTTTCGGAAGAAATTGGTGGTCCTGTTATTGAACCGATTGAACAATGGTACGATGAACCGAAATTTATTTCGTATTGGACAGAGCAACTAAAAGAAACATTTACAAAGATTGAAGATAAAGAGAAAGCTGTCTTGATTTTTTCAGCACATAGTTTACCAGAGAAAATTATTGCAGCAGGAGACCCTTATGTGGAGCAATTGCAACATACAGCGGATTTAATTGCGGAGGCTGCCGATATTCCAAACTATACAACGGGTTGGCAAAGTGCTGGAAATACGCCTGACCCATGGATTGGTCCGGATGTGCAAGATTTAACGAGAGATTTATTTGAAAAGCATGGCTATGAATCTTTCGTATACTGTCCGGTTGGGTTTGTGGCAGAGCATTTAGAAGTTTTATATGACAATGATTACGAATGTAAAGTTGTAACTGATGAATTAAACGTGGCATATTTTAGACCGAATATGCCAAATTCACAATCTGTATTTATTGATTGCTTAGCTGAAATTGTTTCCAAAAAAATGAAGGAAATAGTTGACAAGAATCTAGTTTTAAATAATAATTAGTTTATAATAATTTTAAATAAACAATGATTACTAAAAGAGAAAGAGGAGGATCCCCTAGATGAATCCAAATAATCGCTTAACAACAAACCAAGGTGCTCCGGTTGGAGATAACCAAAATTCTCGTACAGCTGGTCGCCGTGGACCGGTATTATTAGAAGACTATCATTTAGTAGAAAAACTAGCTCACTTTGATCGTGAACGTATTCCAGAGCGTGTTGTGCATGCACGTGGTGCAGGTGCTCATGGTGTATTCGTAACGAAAAACAGCATGAAGCAATATACGAAGGCAGCATTTTTACAAAATGAAGGAACTGAAACGCCTGTATTTGTTCGTTTCTCAACGGTTATTCATGGTCAAGGTTCTCCGGAAACAGCTCGTGACCCACGTGGGTTCGCTGTTAAATTTTATACAGAAGAAGGAAATTACGATATCGTAGGTAACCATTTACCGGTCTTCTTCATTCGTGATGCAATTAAATTTCCTGATATGGTGCATTCTTTAAAACCAGCACCTGATACAAACATTCAAACGCCAGATCGTTACTGGGATTTCATGACGTTAAGCCCGGAATCTACACATATGATGACGTGGGTATTTTCTGATTACGGTACACCAGCAAGCTATCGTGAAATGGAAGGTTTCGGTGTTCACTCATTTAAATGGATTAATGCAGAAGGTAAAATCGTCTACATTAAATATCACTGGAAACCACAGCAAAGTGTACGTAACTTAAGTGCAGAAGAGGTGCAAGAAGTACAAGGAAAAGACTTCAACCATGCAACTCGTGACTTGTTCGATGCAATCGAAAAAGGAAATTATCCGAAGTGGGATTTACACGTACAAGTGATGCAACTAGATGAAACGGATTCTTTAGATTTCGATCCATTAGATCCGACGAAAGTATGGCCAGAAGATCGCTTCCCATTAATTGAAGTGGGGACGATGACGTTAAATCGTAATCCGAAAAATTTCTTTGCGGAAGTAGAGCAAGTGGCGTTCTCTCCAAGTGCAACTGTAAATGGTATTGAACCATCTGAAGATAAATTATTACAAGGTCGTTTATTCTCTTATCCAGATACACAGCGTTACCGTCTTGGTGCAAACTACTTACAAATTCCTGTAAACTGCCCATACGCAGCTGTTCACAACCAACAACGTGATGGTGCGATGCAAATCAATCAAAACCCATCTACAATTAACTACGAACCGAGCCGTCATGCTGAAAATCCAGTTGAAGACCCAACTTACCGCGATTCAACTATGAAAGTAGAAGGCTACGTATCTCGTGAAAAAATTGACAAACCAAATGATTTCAAACAAGCAGGTGAGCGTTACCGTTCATTCTCTAAAGAAGAGCAAGACAACTTAATTGCAAACTTAACAAATGACTTAAAAGACGTAAATGAGCGCACGAAATTACTAGCTGTTTGTAACTTCTTCCGTGCAGATCAAGAGTACGGTATGCGTTTAGCACAAGCGCTAAATGTTGATATTACGCAATATGTGGGGAATTCTCCGAAATAAGTAGGAAAAGACGACTGTTAAACGGTCGTCTTTTTTGTATGTATGTAAAGTTACGCCGGGGTATTTTTCAGTTTCGTCATGTCGGAATTTGTTGGTAAATGGATATATCGTGTCGAAACGTCGATATATTGAAATAATCGCTGATATATTTAAAAAATCGTCGATATATCCGAAGAATCGTTGATATATTCACCGGAATACTAGGTGGGGTATACTGCGCCGACAAGTACAATAAAAAGAGATGCAATCTACTACCAATAGATTGCATCTCTTTTTTTAGTTCACTCGCTCTGTGTACTCATAAGCTTTCTCTCCGTGCATCGAAATATCAAGTCCCATATGTTCTTCGTGTTCATCTACCCGAACAGGGAGAAAGAAGTTAATTGCTTTAATAATGGCGTACGTCATTATGATTGTGAATGCATATGTTGCGCCAATTGCTACCAGTTGTTTAAACAGTAAAGCAGCGTTTCCGTAAAATAATCCGTTAGCGCCATCAGCATTTACAGTAGTAGTTGCAAAGAGTCCTGTTGCAATACCGCCCCAAGTTCCGCCGATACCGTGGCATCCGAATGCATCGAGTGTATCGTCGTATCCGAATTTTGTTTTTAAGAAAAAGACTGCTCCGAAGCATAATACGCCGCCAATTGCTCCGATAAGAAGAGCGGAGAAAGGTGTAACGAACCCGCAAGCTGGTGTAATAGCGACTAAACCGGAAACTACACCGCAAGCAGCTCCCATCGCAGTCGGTTTTGATTGGAAGAACCATTCTGAAAGCATCCAAGTTAATGCGGATGCAGCTGCTGCTATATTTGTATTAATAAATGCGGTTAAAGCTACGTCGTTTAAAGATAATGCACTTCCGACGTTAAAACCGAACCAGCCGAACCATAGTAAGCCTGCGCCTAACATTGTAAATGGTAAATGGTGAGGAGAAGTACCGTTTATGTTTTTTCGTTTTCCGAGGAAAATAGCTAATACAAGGCCAGCCACGCCAGATGTAATATGAACGACGTTACCACCAGCGAAGTCTAATGCGCCGAGTTCTCTTAGCCATCCGCCAACGCCCCATACCCAATGAGCGACAGGATTGTAAACGATTGTTGTCCATAGAAGGATGAAAATAAGGAAAGCAGAAAATCGCATTCTTTCGGCGAATGCACCTGAAATTAAAGCGGGAGTTAAAATGGCGAACATGAGTTGGAACATCATAAATAAATTGTGAGGAATAGTAGATGAGTAGTCTGGATTTGGTGCGGAGGTAACTCCGTTTAAACCGAACCAATCGAGTGTACCGATAAGTCCGTTCCAATCTGGTCCGAATGATAAAGAATAGCCGATCACAATCCACTGAATCGAAACGATAGCCATTGCACTATAACTATGCATTGTCGTACTGAGTACGTTTTTACTGCGAACCATGCCCCCATAAAAAAGTGCCAATCCTGGTGTCATTAACATGACCATTACTGTCGTTACAAACATAAAAACCGTATCTCCTGTATTCATTCTCTCTCCTCCTATGATGTTAGAAAAAATAACATCGATTTGTTATGTTTCATATCATATTCGAAATGAAATGAAAAATCAACTAAAAATTCGGAAAACTTTATACTTCATGTTAGGGAATCTAACATGAAGTATTTTTGGGGGAATGAAATCAACGTATGTGATTCGTCCTGAAAATTGGTATAATATTCTTACAATTAAAAAACATGGGGGATGCGTGTGAGGAAAATACGGACTAGGAAATTATTTATTTGTTTTTGTTTAGCTGTCGTTTTGTTTGTGCCAATACATACGTTTGCAGATGAAAAAAGAGAGTGGCGAGACGAAGTCGTATATTCCATTATGATTGATCGCTTCAATAATGGAGAACCGAAAAATGACAAACAGTTAGAAGTTGGAAATTTAGAAGGATATCAGGGTGGAGATATAAGAGGGATTATGAAAAGACTGGATTACATAAAAGAAATGGGTTTTACCACTGTTATGCTTTCACCGTTTTTTGAAAGTGGAAAGTACGATGGGTTAGATGTACAAAATTTTCAAAAGGTAAATGAACATTTCGGAACAGAAAATGATGTGAAAGAACTTGTACAAGAAGCGCATGCAAAAGGGATGAAAGTTATATTCCAATTTCCGCTTGGAGAAAACGAACAACAAGTTATAGACGCGATGAAATGGTGGATCAAAGAAGTCGATTTAGATGGAAGTTATGTGATACATAGTGAAAAAAAGTCGCGTTCTTTCTGGGATGACGTGCAAAAAGATATGCAAGTGATAAAGAAAGATTTTCGTATTATGACAAAGGAAGATAGTGAATATAACGAAAAAATAGTAGAATCGTTTTCTAAAGTGGATGTATCGGTGAAACCTTTATATGATGTGAGTAAAAAAGAAGGGGAATTCGTTACATTTTTAGATAATCAAGATACAAAAAGGTTTGCCCGTATTGCAAAAGAGAATATGAATTATCCACCATCTCGTTTGAAACTAGCCCTTACATATTTATTAACATCACCAGGTATTCCGAATTTTTATTACGGGACTGAAATTGCATTAGATGGAGGGGATACCCCGGATAATAGACGATTAATGGATTTCAAATCAGATGAAAAATTTGTGCAGCACATAACGAAACTCGGTGAGCTTAGACAAGCGAGACCATCTTTACGCCATGGAACGTTTGAGCTTTTATACGATAAAGATGGAATGAGTGTACTGAAACGAAAGTATAAAGATGAAGTAACATTAGTAGCGATTAATAATACGAAAGAAACACAAAAAGTTGCTTTACCTGTAAGTGCAATTGGCGAACAACAAGAGTTAAGAGGATTGTTAGAAGATGAAATTATAAGAGAAGAAAACGGAAAGTTTTATCTTGTTTTAAAGCGTGAAGAATCAAATGTATATAAAGTTAACGGGGAAACAGGTGTGAATTGGCTATTTATCTCTTTAATCGTCGGTGTGAACGTATTGTTTATTGCTTTTTTAATTGCGGTTAAAAAGAGACGGAAATGAGTAGCGTTTTTTTAGTAGTTCTTCAGTTTAAGGTGGTGAGGTATTTGCGGAAAAAGAAGTGGTTCGCTCTATGCTTATGTGTTTTTATCGTATTCGTAAGTTTTTATTTTTGGGAAAAGCGTGATGAAGGGGAATTTGTTCGGTGGGGCGATAGTGTTCATTCTGTTGATACGGCAGTTCTGAAAAGAAACGATATAAAATACAAAATCGAAAATGATAAAGTATACATACCTAAAAAATCATTTGATAAAGCAATATGGTGTTGCTCTTAATAAATGCGAAATCTCGGTGGGACAGGCTAAGGAGAAAACTTTCTCCCTAGTCTGTTTTTCTGTGAAGTAAGACTCTCGCTTCGAAATGCAGCTGAGAAAAGAAATGAAAAGACCTTTAGAAAAACAATAATTGCAACTATATTGATTTTACATTACATTAAAGGGTGAAAAATATTCTGTTACTCATTGAGGGCTATATTTGAGGAGGAAAAATGGAATTTTACGATTTGGGTATTACCATTAAAGAACTTAGAATGAAAAAGAATATATCACAATCTGAATTGTGTCATGGAATATGTTCGCAAAGTCAAATTAGCAAAATAGAAAAAGGTATGATTTATCCATCTAGCATATTGTTATATCAATTATCTGAAAGACTTGGTATTGATTCAAATAATATTTTCGCACTAACGCAAAATAAAAAACTAAAATATGTAGAAAATGTAAAATATGTAATGAGAGATTGTACAAAACAAAAACAATATAATGAACTTTACGAAATAGTGAAACAAGAGAAAAACGAAAATAATTTCCAGTTAAAAGAAGATAAACAATTTCTAATATGGCATGAAGCCATTGCTATATTTCATGTAAATAAATCAATAAAAACTGCTTTAAATCTTTTAAATAGTGCACTAAAACTAACTGTAACGAATGTTGATTTTTTATCAGAAAGAGAAATAGATATTATGCAGTCGATGGCTATATTTCATTGGGCAAATAAAGAGTATGAAAAGAGTATTACTATATTAAGAAGGTGTTTAACTAATTTTAATAAGTTAGATTTTCCTAGAGATAAAGAGATTAAATTAAAAATCATTTTTAATTTGGCGAAAATTTTAGGTCTTGCAAATCAACATGAAGAGGCAATAAAATACAATGATATGGGGATTAAATTAGCTATTAATCTAAATACTTTATATTTATTAGGCGAATTATATTATGGAAAAGCTTGGAACTTGCTAAAGTTAGAACAATATAATGAAGAAGATGTGGCTGACAACATGAAAAAAGCATTATTTATCTTTGAACTAACAGAAAAAGAAAATCTAATAAAAATGGTTAAAGAAAAATATTTTGAAAAACAAAATAAAAAATGATTCATAATTTCTGATGAATATCTTATTAATTTCTATAAAAAAAGGCACCTTACGGTGTCTTTTTTATAACTTATATCATCAATTATTACATTTTATAGGTTTCTTATACCAAGCTTTGTTGATGTATTTACACTTCGCAGGTGTTGAAGCTTTAGGTGTATCCTCGGGTGTAGTTATATTATTAGAACACCCTGCAATATATAGACAGAATGTAGTTAATAAAAAACATAGTATTAATTTCTTCAAATAACCACTTCTAACTCTTGTTTAATTAACATTTTTTCATAAAATAAATTCCTTACTAATTTTACATTACATGAAAGGGTGGAAAATATTCTTATACTCATAATTTGTTACATTTGAGTAGGGAGGGAGGTTTTGCGCCGATTATTAAAAGGACCTTCTTCATTTATGCATAATAATTAAATACTTATTCTAACTATCCGATTGCTCGTAATCTTAGACTTTGTAATATTTTCTCTACACGCTAAAAAGAAAAACACCCTCTACACAGAGGGTGTTTTTCTTTTTAGCGGTAGTTAATAAATTGTACGTCAATCGGTAAGTCAGCACTGCGAACTGCTGCGATAACTGCTTGTAAGTCATCACGGCTTTTCGCTGTAACACGTACTTGGTCATCTTGTACTTGTGTTTTTACTTTTAATTTCATTTCTTTAATGATGTTGTTAATTTTTTTCGCGTTATCTTTATCGATACCTTGTTGAAGTGTTGCGCGTTGGCGAACAGTGTTACCAGTCGCAGCTTCAACTTTTCCGTAATCCAAGTTTTTAATTGGAACGTTACGTTTTACAAGTTTAGAAATTAGAACGTCTTTTACTTGGTCTAATTTGAACTCATCATCAGAAGTTAAAACAAGTACTTCTTTTTCTAATTTAATATCACTTTTACTTCCTTTAAAGTCATATCGGTTTTGGATTTCTTTTAATGCGATGTTAATTGCGTTTGTTACTTCAGGTAATTCTACTTTCGAAACGATGTCAAAAGAACTATCTTTTGCCATAGTTAGCACCTCCAAATAAATTTCTAATCTTTTTATGTACTGTACATACTAAAGTATAGCTGAAAACGAGCCTAGACTTAAGTGTTTTCATACTTATATTTATGTAACCTCATTTTATTATAGTGAATTTTGGGCAGTTGGACAAATAAAGGAAAAATCGTGTTATAATTAACTTTTGTTTGGAATGATAAAAAATATAAAAAAGTTAATTTTATATATATAGAAGGGAATTAAAAAATATGTATTTACAATTAGGATCGATTGAACAGGTAACTGTTTTACGCGAAACGGAAATCGGCTATATGGTTGGGAATGAAGAAGAAGAAATCTTCTTACATAAAAACGAATTAGTTGGAGAAATTGCAGAAGGCGATACGATTGATGTATTCTTATACCTTGATCACCAAAATCGTATTTCAGCAACAATGAAGGAGCCGCTTATTACAACTTTTGATTGGAACTGGGTAAAGGTTGTAGAAGTTATTCCTAGTTTAGGTGTGTTTGTTAATATTGGTGTATCAAAAGATATACTAATCCCAGCTGATGAGTTCCCGATTTATATGCCAGTATGGCCAGAGGTTGGAGACGAATTATATTGTACGTTAAAATTAACGAATCGTGATCGCCTTATCGCTCTTCCCGCAAGAGACAGTGATATGCAAGAAATTATCGTAGATGCGACGCCATCTATGCGTAATAAAAACGTAAATGGACGTGTGTATCGTTCACTTCAAGTTGGTTCATTCATACTAACTGATGAGCATTTCCGTGCTTTCTTACACCATACTGAAAGAAAAGAACAAGTCCGCATCGGTGAACGTGTAACGGGCCGTATTATTGACGTGAAAGATGACGGTACAATTAATATTTCACTTCTTCCTCGTAAAGAAGAAGGAATGGAAGATGATGCTACTGTAATTTATGCATATATGGAAGAACGAGGCGGAGCAATGCCGTTTTGGGATAAGAGCCACCCAGAAGATATTAAAGAACGTTTCAACATGAGTAAAGCTGCGTTTAAGCGTGCGCTTGGTAAGTTGATGAAAGAAGAAAAGATTTACCAAGAAGAAGGTTGGACGTATTTTAAGAAGTAAATTAAATAAAAAGCACTGCCTTATTTTGCTGTAAAAATAAGGCGGTGCTTTTTTAATTCCCTTGCTCATGTGCAAGAGTAAACGTATCTTCCAAGTCACTATCATTTATTTTAATGTTTGCCTTTTTTAATTCCTTTTGTATTAACTTATGACTGAATGTAGGGTCGGCAATACGTTCTGCTTCTAAGTTTTTACGGATGGAGTCTTTCACTTCATCGTAAGGTTGTAAATCTTTTTTATCAGTTAATTTAATAATATGATAACCGTTTGGTGATTTAACGGGATTGCTAATTTGTCCGACTTTTAGTTTATAGGCAGCTGTTTCAAATTCAGGCGCCATTCTGCCTGAATTGAAGTATCCAAGGTCTCCACCTTTATCTTTTGATAGTAGATCTTGCGATTCTTGTTTTGCTAATTCTTCAAATGAAGCGCCAGCATCTAATTTTTTCTTTATTTCTTTCGCTTCATTTTCGTCACTTACTAAAATATGACTCGCTTTAATTTCTGGTTTATAGTGGTCTTTCACGTCTTTTTCTGTAACACTTTTCTTAATTGCTTCATTCATAGCAAGTTTGAACTTAATTTGATTTTTGAAATCAGCTTCATCTTTTAAACGATTGTTTTCGAGTACTGCTGTGAATTGATCTCCATATTGATTTTTCGCTTTTTGTACTTCTTTATCTACATCATCGTCAGATACTTTATATTTTTTCGTGATAACGTCTTGTGCCATCATTTCGTATAGCATGTCTTTTCCGTAACGATCTTTCAACTGTTTTTCGAAGTCGCTCTTCTTAATGGTTGAATCTGTTGCTGTAGCGACTGTAGCTGAGCTGTTTTTTTGTCCACAAGCAGCTAGCATTAATATACTTATTAGTGCAGTAATAATGAAAATGTGTTTCCCTCTCATGCCAACACCTCATCCGAATATGTTATCGCTATTGTAGAATATAGAAGTGAACATGAAGTGAATTTTTAATGTTTTTTCCCTGTAAAATGTAAAAAAAGTACATCAACAATATTGTTGATGTACGATGGGATCAAAGGTGATCAGTCTTTTTAGAATAGGCACGCTTACCTTGCTGAATATTTTTTTGTTCTTGCTCATTTTTTTGTGTGCGCTTTGCATTATTATCGCGTGCTTTTTTGTCGTTATCACTCGTATGTGGCATATGTATCAACTCCATTTCTAACCGTTGTACGTTTATCATTTCCTTTTTCGTAAAGACTATGTATAGCAGTGCATTCATGAATAATAAAGGTGGATTAGAAATGGATTTGAAGTTGAATTATACCGAACTTATAAAGAAGTTAATCGTTGTAATTGTCGCAGGTTTGTTAAACGCGATTGGAATGAATTTATTTTTAACGCCAGCGAAAGTGTACGCGAGTGGCTTTGCTGGATTGTCTCAATTGTTATCACAAATATTAGGGGACTTTTTATCTATTCACATATCAACGGGGGTATTGTTTAGTTTGTTTAATATTCCCGTCGTTATTTTAGCATGGAAAAAGGTTGGAAAGGCCTTTACTTTCTTTAGTTTTCTTTGCGTGATATTTATGACTTTGTTTCTAGAAATTATCCCGGTTAGAGCGGTTTCGAACGATATTATATTAAATGCGATTTTTGGTGGGATTATTTCAGCGATTGGGGTAGGGATTGCGTTGAAGTGGGGGGCTTCTACAGGTGGTTTAGATATTATCGCCATGATTTTATCAAAGATTAAAGATAAGCCTGTCGGTACGTATTTTTTCTTCTTTAATGCACTTATCATTATTGCGGCTGGCTATGTGTATGGATGGGAAAAAGCATTATATACTTTGGTGACTTTGTATGTGTCAACGCGAATTATTGATGCGATTCATACACGTCATGTGAAAATTACAGCACTAATTGTTACGAAGAATGGGACAGATGTACGAAAGGCGATTCATTCACGCTTAGTGAGGGGGATTACAACTATACCAGCAACAGGCGCTTATACAAATGAAAATAAGGAAATGTTAATGATTGTTATTACGCGTTATGAGTTATATGAATTAGAAAGGGTTATTAGGCAAGTGGACCCAGGTGCATTTACAAACGTATTACAGACGGTCGGAGTGTTTGGTTTGTTTCGAAAAGATTAAAGAGGACCAAAGCTGGTCCTCTTTTTTAATGTAAATTCGTAATATTTTGCAACTGCTCCTGCATTTCACGTAGCTGAACTTTTTCAGCTGTTGAAGAGTTTGCATAAGCAGAGTGCAAAGCGTTTTTTGCTCTATATACGAGATCTTGTTGCTCAGTACCGCTTGAACAAGTGACGGCATTTGCAACGGCATCTCTAGCTTGTTGGAATAGTAAGTTCCCCATTTAAACCCCTCCAAAAGAAGAGTTACTTCTCGCTTTTTCTGCCTCAGCTAATGTACCACGGTACGGGAATCTTGCATCATGCTTCATAACAGCATCGGCTCCTTGTTGGATAAAACGTTTTGATTTGTTCTTTTTACCCATTCGAAAAACCCCCTTTATTTAGCTGAAAACAATCGACGCGCTGACTTTTGCGTCTAATAATAGTATGAGCGTTTGACGAGAAACTATAAGCAGGGAATTTTTAGATTATAATCCAAGAACCTCTTCTAAATATAGCGCAATACCATCTTCTTCATTCGTTAATGTCGTATGATTTGCGAGTGATTTTAATTCAGGAATTGCATTACCCATTGCGATGCCGTGACCAGCAAATTCAATCATTTCAAAGTCGTTATCTTCATCACCGAAAGCGATAATTCGCTCTTGTGGAATGTTGTAATGACTAGAAATTTTTTGTAATCCGACAGCTTTATTTAACCCACTTTTCACGATTTCAATAATCGGCCAAGGTGCGCCCCATTTTCTATGGTCGATTACTTCAGCGTGCATATCAGTTAAATGTTGACGAATTGCACTGGAATGCTCGTCATGTGCGTCAATTAATAAGCAGGTTGGATGATCGTTTAAAATATTTAATAAGTCTCCTGTAAAAATCTTTGGAGAACCGAATTCGAAAATATGTTTTTTATCTTCATCAATTTCACGAACATACACATCGTCCATTACTTCAGCATATATATTTTTTACACCAAAATCAAAGCAAGCTCGGACAATTTCTTGGGCTGTTGCTAGCTCAAGGGGAGAGTGATGTGTTCCCCACTTTGAATCAAGAGGATGATGTACGTAAGCACCATTAAAGTTTACGATTGGTGTATTAAGACCGAGTTCTTTGTAGTAATCAAAACTAGCACGGAAGGGACGTCCCGTTGAAATAACGACAATATGTCCTTGCTCCTTTGCTTTTGCAATTGTATGTTTTGTTCGAGTGGAAATTATTTTGTTGTCTGTTAATAAAGTGCCGTCTAAGTCTAATGCGATTAAATGCTGTTTATTCATAATTTCACCTCTTATAATATTTTTTTGTTTCTATCTGTATTTCCGTTTTTAATATGCAGAAATAAGAGGTTAAACTGGGTGAGAACACCAAAGATGGAAAGTTCACTATATATCCATCTTACGTCGCAAAGTGCTGCGGTGTCTACTATTTCTCGCTGGAAATTAAGAAAAGTCAACGTCTTTTTAGAAAGTTCAAACAATGTTTCTTTCATTATGTACAAATTGTGAAAAGGGTTACATTGCTCGTATGATGAGGCTTATAATGAACATGTAATCTTCTCGTATATGTTTGACTCTCCTTTGAAGCTAGCCTATAGTAGGTTGGTTTCTTTTTTTTCTACAAATAGGAAAGAAATCCCTTCCTAAGCTTGTGTCATTCATGTATATGTACAAGAACGAAATGTAGTACTTGTTTCCTAAACATGACAGAAAAGCTTTCTTTTAAAATGGATATACTAATGAGGCAAAGACGTCATGGAAGGAGAATGGAAATGGGACAAAATCGCAGGTTTCGTTCTGGACAAAAAGCGCCAAACGATGGTATTTACGTAGAAATTGGTGAAACAGGAAGTATGGTAAAAGATCCGCAAATGGTGAAATTAACTGCGGGTGAAAAATTTCCAGATAACGCGAATCATAACCGTCAGTGGACATATAAAAGAAAACCGTAACAGGAGCCGCAATCATTATTGCGGCTTTTTTGTCGTTACGCATTGCGTATATTTTTTCAGTTGTATAATGAATGTTCCCTTTTTCTTTTTCCAATAATAAGTTTGAAAATACATAAGCAAAATTATTGTATAAAAAAGTCAGTTGGCGTATAATCAAATCAAAGGTCAAAGAAAGTCAAACATTTGGAGGACTGTAAAGATGGACTTAAATCAAATGACAACAAAAACACAAGAGGCGATTATGAGTGCCCAATCTTTAGCGGTATCTCATCATCATCAAGAAGTAGATACTGTTCATCTCTTGTTTACATTATTAGAAGAGCAAGATGGATTAGCAGTGCGTATTTTTCAAAAAATGAATGTCGATATAGAAGCGTTAAAGCAAGGCGCCGAAAGTTTAATTAAGAAAAAACCTTCTGTAACGGGAAGCGGTGCAGAAGTAGGAAAATTATATATAACAGGTGCTCTGCAACAACTACTTGTAAGAGCAGGAAAAGAAGCAGAGAAATTGCAAGATGAATACATTTCAGTTGAACATGTATTGCTTGCTTTTTCAGAAGAAAAAGGCGATATAAATCAATTACTTACAAGATTTCACATTACGAAAGATAACTTATTACAGTCTTTAATGACAGTTCGGGGGAATCAAAGAGTGACTAGTCAAAATCCAGAAGCAACTTATGAAGCGTTGGAAAAATATGGTCGTGATTTAGTGGCGGAAGTGAGAGCAGGGAAAATTGATCCTGTTATCGGTCGCGATAGTGAAATTCGACGTGTAATCCGCATTCTTTCACGTAAAACGAAAAACAACCCGGTTTTAATTGGTGAACCCGGTGTTGGTAAAACAGCAATCGTTGAAGGATTAGCACAGCGTATTGTGAAGAAGGATGTACCAGAAGGATTAAAAGATAGAACAATCTTCGCATTAGATATGAGTGCGCTTGTAGCTGGAGCGAAATTCCGTGGTGAGTTTGAAGAGCGTCTGCAAGCTGTATTAAATGAAATTAAAAAGAGTGAAGGTCGCATTTTATTATTCATTGATGAACTTCACACAATCGTCGGCGCTGGTAAAACAGAAGGTGCGATGGACGCAGGAAATATGTTAAAACCGATGCTTGCGCGTGGTGAACTGCATTGTATCGGGGCGACAACGTTAGATGAGTATCGTAAATATATTGAGAAAGATCCAGCGCTAGAAAGACGTTTCCAACAAGTATTAGCAGAAGAACCAACTGTTGAAGATACAATTTCCATTTTACGTGGTTTAAAAGAGCGTTTTGAAATTTATCATGGTGTAAATATTCATGACCGCGCGATTGTAGCAGCATCCGTTTTATCAGATCGATATATTTCGGATCGTTTCTTACCAGATAAAGCGATCGATCTTGTTGACGAAGCGTGTGCAACAATTCGAACAGAGATTGATTCTATGCCAACAGAATTAGATGAAGTAACGCGCCGCATTATGCAGCTGGAAATTGAAGAAGCGGCTCTTGGAAAAGAGAAGGACTTTGGTAGCCAAGAACGCCTGAAAACGTTGCAACGTGAATTATCGGATTTAAAAGAAGTTGCAAGTGGTATGAGAGCGAAATGGGAAAAAGAAAAAGAAGATATTCATAAAGTGCGTGACTTACGTGAACATTTAGAGCGTCTGCGCCGTGAATTAGAAGAAGCAGAAGGTAATTACGATTTAAATAAAGCAGCGGAACTTCGTCACGGGAAAATTCCTGCAATTGAAAAAGAGTTAAAAGAAGCAGAAGAAATGGGTGCACATAATAAACAAGAGAATCGCTTATTACGTGAGGAAGTAAGTGAAGAAGAGATTGCTGATATTGTTTCACGCTGGACTGGTATTCCTGTCGCAAAACTCGTTGAAGGTGAACGCGAGAAATTACTACGCTTAGAGCAAATTTTATCAGAGCGTGTCATCGGACAAGAGGAAGCGGTAAGCTTAGTATCAGACGCAGTTCTTCGTGCACGCGCTGGTATTAAAGACCCGAACCGTCCAATTGGTTCCTTCATCTTCTTAGGACCGACAGGTGTTGGTAAAACAGAACTTGCAAAAACGTTAGCGCAGTCTTTATTCGATAGTGAAGAGCAAATGATTCGTATCGACATGTCTGAGTATATGGAGAAACATGCTGTGTCACGCTTAATTGGTGCGCCTCCTGGATATGTTGGATATGAAGAGGGCGGTCAATTAACAGAAGCGGTAAGACGTAAACCGTATTCAGTTATTTTGTTAGACGAAATCGAAAAAGCACATCCAGAAGTATTCAACATTTTATTACAAATGTTAGATGATGGACGCATTACAGATTCTCAAGGACGTACAGTAGACTTTAAAAACACGGTTATTATTATGACTTCAAATATTGGATCTGCTCATTTGTTAGATGGATTAGAAGCAGATGGCTCAATTAAAGAGGAATCAAGAGAACTTGTAATGGGGCAATTAAGAGGACATTTCCGACCAGAGTTTTTAAATCGTGTCGATGAAATTATTTTATTCAAACCTCTTACAACGAATGAAATTAAAGGTATTGTTGATAAAATTGTAAAAGAATTACAAGGTCGTTTAGCTGACCGTCATATTACAGTAGAATTAACAGACGCAGCGAGAGAATTTGTTGTAGAAGCTGGCTTTGATCCGATGTACGGAGCTCGTCCATTAAAACGATATGTACAGCGTCAAGTTGAGACGAAATTAGCGAGAGAATTAATTGCAGGAACAATTACTGATAACAGTCACGTAGTTGTTGATGTAGAAAATAACGAATTAGTCGTTCATGTAAAGTAAAATAAAAAAGAGTTCGGATAAAATCCGGACTCTTTTTTTAGTGTTGTTCTACTGGCTCGTTTGGAATTGTAGCTGAAATTGCTAGTACTAATACCGCAAGAACAACTGAGAAAATAGACGCTTGGTTAAAATCGTATGTACCGCCAGTCATAGAGCCGATTACGTAGCTCATCATATGTACAAGCGCGAACGACCAAATTAATGCCCAAATGAAACGCATATTTTACACCTCTATTCGTTCAATCTGTCCTTATTGTAACACAATTGAAAAAAGAATATAGAAAAATATTTGTAGATTTTTCAACGCAAATTTGCATTCCGTTCATACATTATAGAAGAGTACTTTTATACGTTTAGAAAATAAGGCGGGGGAAAAATGAGTATTACGGAACGTTTTTTTTATTTAGAAAAAGAACCATGTGTCATTTATTTACCGGAGAAGCCAAATGGATTTTCTGTTATGCTTCTCGGTGATTATAACTACTTTATTGAGAATGGTACAAGTTTATGGACACAGCATGCAGGTAGATCTTATTTTTTACATGGCCTTATTGAGGAAGGCTACACGGTCTTTTCCTCTAATTTATACGGAAGACATTGGGGAAACGACCAATCTGTTCGTCTAGCAAAACGTTTATATGACGTTGTTTTGAGAAAAGAGACATTAAATGCGAAAATGCACATTATGGCAGATGGTATGGGTGCACTTGTAGCACTTGAAATGATGAACAAATACCCTGAATGTATACGCTCTGTCATTATGTTAAATCCATGTTTAGATTTACCAGAATATGTGGAGTTTGAAAAAGAGCATAAGTTTTTTTACAAAAGATTAGTGAAGGAATTAAGTTTGGCGTATGATTCCAAAGAAGAAGAATTAGAATCCAAAATAAATAAGAAATCATTTACGCTTCTTCCGTCTTGTGTACCTGTTAAAGTTTTCGTATCAACACAAGAAAAAAGAGGAAGAAAACAGTTGTTACGTAAATATGAGAAAATGAGGCAATTCAATCAATGCGATACTTCTGTCTTATTCCATCTGCAAGATGTGAAATATAAAATGGTTAGGCAAACGACTGATTTCTTTAAAAAATATGAAGAAGAATTGTGAAGCTCCCATATACATAAATGAGGAGCTATTTGTTTCAAGGAGAAAGGGTTGGTGGTATGGAGCGCGTGCTAATTATAGGTGCACTTACGTTTGTAGGTTATCACCTTGTGAATAAAATGATTGCAGAAGAAGTAGAAGTGTACGGTCTTGATTTTGATGAATTCGAGAATATGAAAAAAATTAATGAAGAGAAGTTATTGTTGATTGGACGAAATGCGTTATTTACGTATTATTCGATAAGAGATGAAGATGGATGGAGATCAGTAGAAGGAGAGAAGTTCGATACGGTTTACTTTTGCTTGTATGAGCCAAATCAACAAAGTGGTTTTCGGAATGAAAGAGTTATATTACAGTATTTAAAGCGGATTATAAGACTGTGTGCAGAGCAGAAAGTGAAGTTAAATCTAATTTCTTCTATTGAAGTAGGAAACGCAGATGAATCTGAAAATAAACGTTTATTTTTGAAAGTGGAAGAAGGATTGAAAAAAGGAGAGGCACCATATAGTGTATTTCGAGTTCCTACATTATATGGGCCATGGCAACCATCTTTTATGATGTATCATCAGCTCATTTTATCAGAACTGGATGAGAAAGAGTGCCATTATGCGAGCGAGGAAAATGGAAGTGATCTATTGTACGTGGAAGATGTATGTGAATACTTATGGGAAAATGGAATGAACGAGGAGCATCTCGGCATATACAATTTACTTAGTGGTAAAAAGTCATTATGGAAAAAAGGTATGAACCTTTTACGTGCAGCGGATAAAGTGAATAAAAAGAATGAGGAAGAACGAAATGATGCTGTCGAGGTTATTTCGATAAAAAGAAATACCCCGTTAGAATACGGTTTAAATAAACAATTGGCACATATGAAAAAATATAAAGAGTTATACGAAGGATAGCGAGCGTGTTACACTATGTATGTGAAAGTTTTAATGGAGAGGAAGAACATAATATGAATGAGAAAAGCATGCAATTTTTACAAATCGCAATGAAGCATTTACCAGAAGCAAAGGCCATCTTAGATTCGAATGGAATTGCGCTTGATATGGAGAAAGCACAACCAGTATTAGAGTTATTGATGAAAGTTATGAACGAAGCATATGAGCTTGGGAAAGCAGATAAAGAATAAAACCTTCTTTTTTGGAAGGGAAGAGAGGCTCGAACCGTGGATAGAAGCGGTTCGGGCCTTTTTATATTTCAAAAGAAACAGGAAAGGTATGTTTCTGTTTCTTTTAATAAACAATAAAGTGAATAATGCTGGATTTATGTTTTAGCTGAAATATATTCTAGACAAAAATACATTTATGTTTTAAAATTAGTACCAAGTCATAATAATTGATATAAAACGGAGGGCTGCGATGTGAACGTGGGCATTTTAGGGATCGGAAGATATGTGCCAGAAAAAGTAGTCACAAATCACGATTTAGAGAAAATCGTAGATACATCTGATGAATGGATTCGTACGAGAACGGGAATTGCAGAAAGACGCATTGCCGATGATACAATAGATACTTCATATATGGCGGTAGAGGCTTCTAAAAAAGCACTTGAAGATGCCGGGATTAGCGGAGAGGATATCGACCTGATTTTAGTGGCAACAGTAACACCAGATCGCGCATTCCCAGCAGTAGCTTGTGTCATTCAAGAAGCCATTGGCGCAAAACACGCAGCCGCAATGGATTTAAGTGCAGCGTGTGCTGGTTTTATGTACGGAATGATTACAGCGCAACAATTTATTCAAACGGGAACTTATAAAAATGTATTAGTAGTTGGTAGTGATAAACTATCTAAAATTGTAGACTGGAATGATCGAAATACAGCAGTACTATTTGGAGACGGAGCCGGTGCTATCGTAATGGGGGCGGTTTCAGAAGGAAGAGGCGTTCTATCTTTCGAATTAGGAGCAGACGGAAGCGGCGGTAAGCATCTTTATCAAGACGAGTATGTTATGATGAACGGCAGAGAAGTCTTTAAATTTGCTGTTCGCCAACTTGGTGATTCCTGTCTTCGCGTGTTAGAAAAAGCGGGACTTACGAAAGAGGATGTGGATTTTTTAGTACCACATCAAGCGAATATTCGTATTATGGAATCTGCAAGAGAGAGATTAAATTTACCACAAGAAAAAATGAGTATGACAATTGAAAAGTTTGGTAATACATCAGCTTCTTCAATTCCAATTGCAATGGTAGAGGAATTGCAAAATGGACGTATTCAAGATGGTGATTTAATTATACTTGTTGGTTTCGGCGGCGGATTAACATGGGGAGCAGTTGCTCTTCGTTGGGGTAAATAAGGACTGAGAGAAAAAAAGGAGTGTATTTTGTATGGAGAAAAAGAGGGTCGTAATTACAGGACTAGGAGCTGTTACACCGATCGGAACAGATGTTGAAACAGCGTGGGAAAACATTAAAAAGGGTGTATCTGGAATCGGACGACTTACAAGAATTGATCCGGAACTGTTTCCAGCAAAAGTAGCAGCAGAAATTAACGACTTTGAAGTCGAGAAATATATTGATAAAAAAGAAGCGCGCCGTATGGATCGCTTTACACAATATGCAGTAGCAGCAGCGAAAATGGCAGTTGCAGATGCAAAGCTTGAAATTACAGAAGAAAACGGACCTCGAATTGGTGTATGGATTGGTTCTGGTATTGGTGGTATGGAAACATACGAAGAACAATTTAAGATTTTTACTGAGAAAGGTCCGCGCCGCGTGAGCCCATTTTTCGTACCAATGATGATCCCAGATATGGCAGCAGGTCAAGTATCGATCGCAACAGGAGCAAAAGGAATTAACACTTGTTCTGTAACGGCTTGTGCATCTGGTGCAAACTCAATTGGTGATGCATTTAAAGCAATTCAACGCGGTGATGCTGATGCAATGATAACAGGCGGAGCAGAAGCGCCGTTAACAAGTATGGCATTTGCAGGATTTAGTTCAGCGAAAGCATTAACATTTAATGAAGATCCAGCAACAGCTTGCCGTCCATTTGATAAAAACCGTAGTGGTTTCGTAATGGGTGAAGGTTCAGGTATTTTAATTCTCGAAGAATTAGAGCACGCATTAGCTCGTGGTGCTCACATTTATGCGGAAATCGCTGGTTACGGTGCAACTGGTGATGCATTCCATATTACAATGCCGGCTCCTGGCGGTGAAGGCGGCGTGCGTGCAATGCGTCAAGCTTTAGCAGATGCAGGTCTACAGCCAGAAGATATTGATTACATTAATGCGCACGGTACAAGTACGGATGCGAATGAAAAGTATGAAACGATGGCAATTAAAGAAACGTTCGGTGAGCATGCGTACAAAGTAGCAATTAGCTCAACGAAATCAATGACAGGTCACTTATTAGGAGCAGCTGGTGCTGTTGAAGCGATCTTCTCAATTAAATCAATTACAGACGGAGTAATCCCTCCAACAATTAACTATGAAACACCAGATCCAGAATGTGACTTAGATTACGTACCGAATAAAGCGAGACAACAAGAAGTAAATGCAGTATTAAGTAACTCACTAGGATTCGGTGGTCATAACGCAGTATTAGTATTTAAATCGTATAAATAATAGATGAGATAAGGAGTTTTTTCGCAATATATTGCGAAAAAACTCCTTATTTATTTTTACGTCTTTTTCTCCTTTTGCATATACATAAGAAAAAGGAGGGATAAAGATGGGGATTGTTGAAACTGCTGAGTGGTTACATCTATATTATGGACGGCCAGAAAAGCTGTGTGAAAAGTTTACGAAGTATATCCCGCTGCCAAAAGACAGGTTGTATCGCTTTTTAATTTCTAAAGGTATGTACCGCCCAGTTATACGAGGAGAACAAGAAGTAAAAGAGTTAGAGGAAAAGGAAGTTTGGAAAGAGTTACGTACGGAGTATGAGAAACTGAAAACCTGGTTAAAAGGTCCAGATGTCCCTGTCTTTATTTTATTATCAGATTCCTATAATCGAACTGTACAAGAAGAGTATAACGGTAGGGCGGGATTATCTATGCGTCACGTTATTTTCTTATTCGTATGTGGACGGAATTCGGTGGAAGAATTAAAGGTGTTATTGGCGCATGAATATCATCACATATGCAGGTTACATCAAATTGAGACGAAAGAAACAGAATATACATTACTTGATACGATGATTATGGAAGGGCTAGCTGAGCAAGCGGTAACGGAAAGATATTCAGAAAAAAACAATGCACCGTGGACGACGTATCTTTCAAAAGAAGAGGCTATTTATTATTGGAAAAATGTTGTACATGAAAGAATAAGTATAAAACGAGGAACAAGGGAGCACGACATCTTATTAAATGGATTTCACTCTTATCCAAAGATGCTGGGCTATGCGCTTGGATTTCATATTGTCAAAGATTGTGTGACATTGGAAGGAGAAGATACACTTTCTTTATTATCTATAGATGCAAAAGAAATATTGAATAAAGCAAATACATTTCATATATAAAAAACAGGAGCTCTATTTCCTGTTTTTTTTAGTATTAATAGAAGAAAAAATAATAATTAGAATATATTTCCTTAGGTGGAATAAAGTTAAGAAAAATTGAACATAATGATTGATACAAACAGTAGTGAAGTGAGGGGTAGTGAATGTTATATCTACATGATGTATGGGTAAATTGGTTTGAAGGTGAAGAGAATGGGTATAACGTTTGTCATTTTTACGAATGGCGGAAAGATGATACGATTGAGCTATTAGATCAAGTGCCATTATTAAAAGTAGATGCCACATTATATCATTACATCGAGGACGAATTGTTAGAGCTTCCGCAAAAATTGTTGGAAGACGTACATCATAAGGCATATATTCGTAAAAATCATGAACGTTTGCAGCAAGAGTATTGCTTTGTTGTTACAGATGGAAAAGGAATTATTGCGATTGACACAATTGGTTACAATGTACCAATTCGAAAGAGCAGACTTATACCGCGCCAAGAGCAGATGGTATATGAGATGGTAGAAAACGTACAAGCAGAAAAGTATGAGTTCCAAGTAGAAGAAATGGAAAAAGAACATCATATTTTATCACCATCACCTTTCATTATGAATGGCTTAACTCGTAAAGAAAGACAGCTGAAACAATTATTATTTATGGCGTTAGATCAATTACATACAACGAAAAACACAGCAGAAATTCGCTATTGGTTCACAGAGTGGGATCCATCAGCATACGGAATGGTTCAACATATGGAATTTGAAGATATTTGGGCTAAACTGTATGATGAAGCGAAAACAGGCTGGTCTGAGAAGCACGAACAATTATGCGAGCGTCTCGTAAAAGGACAGCCATTTTTTGAAAAGTTATGGGAAATGGAAAACGAGCAAAAGGTAAATTAAAAAAACCGCCAATTGGCGGTTTTTTAATTTGTTGTAACTTAGCTCCAGCGGCAAGAATGTTCGGTGGCTTCGCGCCTTCCTGCGAGGCAAAAAGCGCCTCTACGTCAGGAGCTCCATCCCCCTCACATTCTAAGCGAGCCGCTTCCGCTTTATAAGAAATCCAGCTCCGGCTCCTAGCCCTTCGCGTCTAAGAACCTTCCCCACGAGAAGGTAAAAAGCACCTTCTGTGGGAAAGAACCTTAGCCGTCAGGGCTAAACAGTCGCCTCCGCTTTATATGTTACCTACGTTTTCTGCTTAGTCCCATTGCGTTTTCTACTTTGCGTAGTTGTTTGAATGCAACGCGGTTTGCTTTTTCGGCACCTTTGTCTAGAATTTCGTCTAGTTCTGGTGAGTTGATTAGTTCGTTATATTTGTCTTGGATTGGACGAATTGCTTCTACGACTACTGCTGCTAGGTCGCCTTTGAAGTCTCCGTATCCTTTTCCTTCGTACATTGCTTCTATTTCTTCAACTGTTTTTCCAGAGAATGAAGAGTAGATTGTTAATAAGTTAGAGATTCCAGGTTTGTTTTCTTTATCAAATTTCACGATACCTTCAGAATCAGTTACAGCACTTTTAATTTTCTTTTCAATTGTTTTTGGTTCATCAAGCATACTGATCATTGCTTTTGGATTCGGATCAGATTTACTCATTTTTTTCGTAGGTTCTGTTAATGACATAACGCGAGCTCCTACTTTTGGAATACGAATTTCAGGAACAGTGAACACTTCACGGAAGCGTTTGTTGAAACGCTCTGCTAGGTCGCGTGTTAATTCCATATGTTGTTTTTGATCATCACCAACAGGTACGATTTCAGTGTTGTAAAGTAAAATATCAGCCGCCATTAATGGTGGATACGTTAGTAATCCAGCTGGAACTGAATCTCTACCAGAAGATTTATCTTTATATTGAGTCATACGCTCTAATTCTCCAACGTAAGCAACTGATTGCATAATCCATCCTAGTTGAGCGTGTGCTGGTACTTCTGATTGTACAAATAAAGTAGCTTTTTCAGGATCGATGCCGCATGCTACATAAAGTGCAGCAAGACTGCGAATGTTTTTACGAAGTTGTACGGGATCTTGAGGTACTGTAATCGCATGTTGGTTTACAATACAGAAATAACAGTCGTGTTCATTTTGAAGCTCTGTAAATTGCTTCATAGCTCCTAAATAGTTTCCAAGTGTAATCGTTCCACTCGGCTGAATACCAGAAAAGATAACTGACATAAGTAATTCCTCCTAAATTTGAATGCGTGATGGGGAAGAGAAGGCAAACAAAAAAGCCCATTCATCCCAAAAACTATAGGGACGAATGGACCGCGGTACCACCCTAATTATTTCACTACTGTGAAATCTCTCTAATCCATAATAACGTTTGGATATAACGCCAAAGCCTACTACTTTCGGTTCGGTTTGGTGCTCAAAAGCCCATTCCATACTGCGCAATTACTTGTTCACACCAGCCACAAGCTCTCTGAAATTGCCTCAATATGTACTCTTCTTTATCATCGCATACATATAAATTTATTTATTGTTACCTAAGCTCTTTTAATATGAAAGAACTAAAGTTTTATAACAAAATGTTTTGCTGATTATTATATCATATGGGATAGTGTTTGCAAACTACATCAAAATAGTAAAGCTAATGAGGGTTGAGAACAACCCAAGAACGATACCTGTAATACAAATTGGATACGTCCATTTGAATGAATATGTTTTATAAATACGTTCTTTCTTATCGACAGGTTCCTCTGCTTCTTCAATTAAAGAGTCAATTTTTTTGTTCGTACCAAACACTCTTTGAAAGGCGTAAATTGTTACGTTAAAAAATCCATTTTGAAATATGAATAAAAAACCGCCGACAAGAATAAAAAATAGTGCGGCATAAAACGATATATTGACAAAATTCAACAAAAATCGCGATGAAACGAGGATTGCGCCAATACTAGAAGCGATTATCGCTATGAAAATTAGTATACAAGTATGAAAAAAAACTTTATTCAAAATGTTCCCCTCCGTCAAAATATTACTAGAATTATTATACTATAAAAGCTATAATATGTACTAGAATTAATTTTTTGAAAATTATACGCAATTAAAGGTCTGATTTTAAGATGATGGTAGCAATGTTAACGTATTCCTTTACAAAAAAATAAAAAAATAAACATTTTATTAAAAATTTTAACAAAAAAACAAAAAATTATATTCACAATTGTTATATTATATGTATAATGAAAATTGTAGAAACTTGGAGATTATTCTTTCAATTCTACTTTTTTACAAGTGAGGGTACAGGAAGTGCAATTAGGGGAGGCAACACAACATGAAGAAAAAGATACCGTTATTACTTGCATCGACGTTGACTGTCAGTATGTTAGGAGCTTGTAGTTACCAAAAAGAGGATAATAAAGCAGGCGCAAAAGAAAAATCCTCAAACAAGCAAGTGTTAAATCTAACCGAGACAGCTGAAATCCCAACTATGGATACGACGTTATCAACAGATGCAGCATCTTCTAACATCATGAATAACACAATGGAAGGATTATATCGTCTGGGGAAAGACGATAAGCTTGTTCCAGGTGTCGCTAAATCTTATGAGAAATCAGAGGATGGCAAAAAGTATGTGTTTAAGTTACGTGAAGATGCGAAATGGTCTAATGGTGAACCTGTAACAGCGAAAGACTTCGTTTATTCTTGGCGAAGAGCTGTAGATTCAAACACAGGTGCCAAGTTTGCTTACATACTATTTGATGTTAAAAACGCGGAGAAAGTTAACAAAAAAGAATTGCCAGTTGAAGAGCTTGGTGTAAAGGCAATTGATGATTATACACTTGAAGTGGAATTAGATAACCCTGTTCCTTATTTTGTAAGTTTAACAGTCTATCCAACATTGTATCCTTTGAATGAGAAGTTTGTAACAGAACAAGGAGCAAAATTTGGATTAGAATCCAATACGACACTTTATAATGGTCCATTCGTATTAAATGAATGGAAGCATGAACAAAGCTTCAAACTTACGAAGAATCCAACGTATTGGGAAAATAAAGAAGTAAAACTTGAGGAAATAAACTTCAATATTGTTAAGGATCGTTCAACTGCTATAAATTTATATGAAACGAAAGCAATTGATCGTGTAGTCTTAACATCAGAGTTTGTAGACAAATACAAATCAGATGCTGACTTTAAAACGATTAAGAGACCATCTACACAATTTATTCGCTTAAATGAAAAGAATAAATTTTTAGCAAATAAAAATATCCGAAAAGCAATTGCAATGTCCTTTGAGCGTGAAAATATCGGGAAAGTTATCTTAAACGATGGTTCAGAGGGGATATATGGTTTTGTTCCGAAAGGCTTAGCAAAAGGTCCGAATGGAAAAGACTTCCGTGAAGAAAACGGAAAGCTTATAAAAGAGGATATTAAAGAAGCTCAAAAATACTGGGAAGCTGGTAAAAAAGAACTTGGTGTAGACAAAGTAGAGTTAGAGCTATTAAACTTTGATACTGATGATGCTAAAAAAATCGGAGAGTATTTAAAAGGCCAATTTGAAAAGAACTTACCAGGTTTAACAGTTTCAACAAAAATGCAGCCATTTGCACAAAAATTAAAACTTGAAGCAAGTGGAGATTACGCAATGTCATACGCGGGATGGAGTCCAGATTATATGGATCCAATGTCATTCCTTGAAATGTATACGACAGGTAATGCGCAAAACAAAGTAAATTACGCAAATGCAGCGTATGATGATTTAATTAAAAAAGCGAAAACAGAAGTTGATGTACAAGCTCGCTGGGATGCATTATTACAAGCAGAAAAACAACTGCTTGAAGATGCAGCGATTGCTCCAGTATATCAACCAGGAAAAGCTTATTTACAACGTGGCTCAATTACTGGCCTATTAGAACATAAATATGGCGGAGAATTTAGCTATAAGTGGGTTGAACTAAAAAACTAAAAATGGTTTCCATCATGAATAAGGGTATATGCCTATGATGGGCGTATGCTCTTATTTTAAAAAAATAAAAGTAAGAATATTTTAAACTATCTTATTGCTTTTGAGAAAAACGGGGAGGTGCTTGACTATGGGACGTTATGTATTAAAACGTTTCGTGTACATGGCTTTGACATTATTTTTAATTACTACACTGACTTTCTTTTTGATGAAATTACTTCCGGGTTCTCCGCTTAAAAACCAGGAGAAACTATCACCGGCACAAAAAGAAATCATTCTTGAAAAATATGGCTTAAATGATCCAGTACCAGTTCAATATGCACGTTACTTAGGTAACTTAGCAAAAGGTGATTTAGGGGTATCATTCCAATATGATAACCGTCCAGTAACAGATATGATTGTGGATCGCATTGGACCATCAGCACAACTTGGTTTACAAGCGATTATATTAGGAACATTTATCGGTTTAATTTTAGGAATCGTTGCGGCACTTCGTAACAATACGTGGGTCGATTATGGGGCGACAATTATTTCCGTACTCGGGATGTCGGTACCATCGTTCGTATTCGCCGCATTACTACAATATTTCGTAGGGGTAAAACTTGGGTGGTTCCCAGTAGCATTCTGGAAAGGACCAGAGTTTACCGTAATGCCTACAATCGCTTTATCGATGGCAGTTATCGCAACAATCGCACGTTTCGCTCGTGCAGAGTTAATTGAAGTTATGCAAGCTGATTACATTTTAACAGCGAAAGCGAAAGGAATTAGCCAAGGTGTTATCATTATTAAACACGCACTTCGTAACGCGTTAATTCCAGTAGTAACAATTTTAGGACCAATGGTTGCAGGTTTAATTACAGGGACATTAGTTATTGAGCAAATTTATGCTGTACCAGGACTAGGGGAACAGTTCGTTAAATCTATTACAGTGAATGACTATACAGTTATTATGGGAACTACAATTTTCTATAGTGCGATTTTCATCTTAGTTATTTTCATTGTCGATATTTTATACGGAATTATTGATCCTCGTATTCGTTTAGCGGGAGGGAAAAAATGATGAAAGATGTACAAAAATTATCTCCAGATTTATTTCAACAAGCCAATCAAAATAATGTTGATAATGAAGTCATTGCCCGTCCAAGCTTAACGTTTTGGCAAGATGTAAGAAGACGTTTGTTCCAACATAAAGGAGCAATGTTCGGTTTCGTTTTATTAGCGCTTATTATATTACTAGCCATCTTAGGACCGATGGTAAGTAAGCATTCGTATAAAGAGCAAGACTTAGGTCGTGCGAAATTACCACCGAAAATTCCTGTTATTGAAAATGTTCATTGGCTACCATTTGACGGTACGGATCAATATGGTGTTGACCAATATGAAAAACGTGATATTAAAGAGTATTTCTGGTTTGGTACAGATGATCTTGGCCGCGATTTATGGACAAGAACATGGGAAGGTACGCGTGTATCATTATATATCGCTCTTTTAGCAGCGGCGATTGACTTAGTAATTGGGGTTGCTTATGGAGGTATTTCAGCGTTCTATGGCGGTAGAGTAGATAATATTATGCAACGTGTTATGGAGATTATTAACGGTATTCCATACTTAATCATCGTTATTTTAATGGTAATCATTATGGGATCTGGTATATGGTCAATTACACTAGCAATGGCGATTACAGGCTGGATAGGGATGTCACGTATCGTTCGTGGACAAATCCTGAAATTAAAAAATCAAGAATATGTATTAGCATCTCGTACATTAGGTGCAACAAATACACAATTAATTGTAAAACACTTAATCCCGAACGTAATGGGACCAATTATCGTAATGACAATGTTTACAATTCCAACAGCAGTGTTTGGTGAGGCGTTCTTAAGCTTCATCGGTTTAGGTATTCAGCCACCATTCGCATCACTTGGTTCTCTTGTAAATGACGGTTATAAATCAATTCAAACGTATCCACATATGATGTTCATCCCAGCGGTTGTCATCAGTATGTTAATCTTAGCATTCAACTTAATGGCAGACGGATTACGCGACGCGTTAGATCCAAAAATGCGTAAGTAAAAGAGGGGAGAAGTAAAAATGAAAACATTGCTAGAGGTAAAAGATTTGCAAGTCTCCTTTGATACACATGCAGGTGAAGTACAAGCTGTACGCGGTGTTACTTTTGATTTAAAAAAAGGAGAAACATTAGCGATTGTAGGAGAATCTGGTTCTGGTAAATCAGTTACTTCTAAAGCGTTAATGGGATTAATTCCGAATCCTCCAGGGCGTATTAAAAACGGTGAAATCGTATTTGAAGGTCGTGACTTAACGAAACTGACAGAAAAAGAAATGCAGCAAGTGCGCGGGAAAGATATCGCGATGATTTTCCAAGATCCAATGACATCATTAAATCCAACGATGACAATTGGGAATCAAATTATGGAAGGTCTTATTAAACACCAAGGGATGAGTAAAGCAGACGCACGTAAAGTTGCGTTAGAATTAATCGACCTTGTAGGTATTCCGAATCCAGAAGCGCGTTTAAAACAATATCCTCACCAATTCTCAGGTGGTATGAGACAGCGTGTAGTTATTGCGATGGCGTTAGCTTGTAACCCAAAATTATTAATTGCCGATGAGCCGACAACAGCGCTAGACGTTACAATTCAGGCGCAAATTTTAGAGCTTATGAAGGACATTCAGCAAAAAACAGAAGCGGCAATCATTTTCATTACACATGACTTAGGTGTAGTGGCAAACGTTGCGGACCGCGTAGCAGTTATGTATGCAGGTAAAGTTGTTGAAATTGGAACGGTTGATGAAATTTTCTACAATCCAAAACATCCATACACTTGGGGCTTAATCGCATCTATGCCAAGTTTAGATGGTTCAGAAGAAGAGTTATACGCAATCCCTGGAACGCCTCCAGATTTATTAAAGCCGCCAAAGGGGGATGCTTTTGCACCACGTAATCCACAGGCATTGAAAATTGATTTTGAAATGGACCCACCTTTATTTAAAGTAAGTGATACACACTATGCGGCAACTTGGTTACTTCACGAGCAAGCTCCAGAAGTAAAACCACCGGCAGTCGTTGAAAAACGCATTCTTCAAATGAAAGCAGGTGAACAACATGACTAAACAACGTGAGAAATTAATTGAAGTAAAAAATGTAAAACAGCACTTCGACGTGAGTGGTGGTGTTGTCAAAGCGGTTAATGATATTTCATTTGATATTTACCGCGGAGAAACATTTGGTCTTGTAGGAGAATCAGGTTGTGGTAAATCGACAACTGGAAGAACGATTATTCGTTTATATGATGCAACTGCTGGTGAAGTGTTGTTCGATGGTGAAAATGTACATGGTAAAAAATCACGTGCAGAGCTAAAGAAATTCAACCGTAAAATGCAAATGATTTTCCAAGATCCATATGCATCATTAAACCCTCGTATGACAGTAGGGGATATTATTGCAGAAGGTATTGATATTCACGGACTAGCAAAAGGCAAAAAAGAGCGTATGGACCGTGTTCATGAATTATTAATCACAGTTGGTTTAAATAAAGAGCACGCAAACCGTTTCCCGCATGAATTCTCAGGTGGACAACGTCAACGTATCGGTATCGCTCGCGCACTTGCTGTAGAGCCTGAATTTATCATTGCCGATGAGCCAATCTCAGCACTTGACGTATCAATCCAGGCGCAAGTTGTAAACTTACTGAAAAAGTTACAAAAGGAAAAAGGTTTAACATACTTATTCATTGCCCATGATTTATCAATGGTAAAATACATTAGTGATCGCATCGGCGTAATGTACCGTGGTCAAATCGTTGAGCTAACAACAAGTGAAGAGTTATATGCGAATCCAATTCATCCATATACGAAATCACTATTATCAGCAATTCCGCTTCCAGATCCAGATTATGAGCGCAATCGTAAACGTATCGTATACGATCCATCTCAGCATGATTATGCTAGTGAAGCACCAACAATGCGTGAAATTCGCCCAGGACATTTCGTATTATGTTCTGAAGCAGAGTATAAGAAATATAAAGAGATTTATCAATAATAAAAAAGCCAATCTTCCGTTAAGAAGATTGGCTTTTTTCTACTATATAATAGATTTGTCAACATTTCTCGGTAAGTCGATATATTTAAAGAATCGCAGATATAAGTTTCCTTTACGAATGACTACACCTTAATTAAACGAGTGTTACTGTGCTTGAACAGAAACAATTTCCTCTTGTTCTTCAGGTTTAACGAGTGCATAACGTTCCCACGCCCTACTTTTCCAGCGGAAGAACATAATAATGGCACGTGTCCATTCATCAATAGCAATCGCTAACCAAATACCAACGAGCCCCATATCTAAATGGAAGGCGAAAAAGTAACCGAGTGGTAAACTCATTAACACCATAGAGAATGCTCCGATCAAAACTGGGTACTTTGCATCACCAGCTGCGCGAAGTGAATTGATAATGACGATATTCATCGTACGTCCCGTTTCAAGTAGCACACTTAGTAAAAGAACTGACGCACCTAACGTAATAATGTGCGGATTATCTGTAAATAGTCCCATTAATTGTGTACGGAATGTAACGACGAGAGCGACCATACATAAAGTGACGCCAATTGCCCATTTTACACTTTTCCATACGCGTTCATACGCTTCATCTTTTTCACCACCGCCAACGAGGCGTCCGATAATAATGGCTGTTCCCATACCGATCGCAATCGCGAATAAATAAGTGAACATAGAAATGTTCGTAGCGTATTGTCTAGCCGCTAATGATTCCGTTCCTAAGTATGTTGCATAGTATAAGAAGACAATTTGGCAAGCTTGATACATAACCTGCTCAAATGCAGATGGAATCCCGATTTTTAAAATTTTTCCGATGTATTCCTTTGATAAGGTGAAGTAATATTGTAATTTCACACGGTATTCCATAACGCGGTACAGTAACCAGAAGAAAACGATAAGTGCGATAAGTCGGCTGACAGCAGAAGAAATGGCAGCCCCTTGTACACCGAGTTCTGGGAAACCAAATTTCCCGAAAATGAGTACATAGTTTCCAGCGATATGAATAATATTCATTCCAAGTGAAATAAACATCGCTTGCTTTGTGAAGCCGTGTACGCGGATAATTGCGGCTAATGAATTAATAATAGCTTGAAGGAAAATAGCGCCTCCGACGATGGATAAATAGTTTTGCGCATACATGAGTACATCGCCTTGTAAGTTCATTGCCATCATCATATGTTTTGAAAATAAAAGAAAACCAGCGCTTATAATGAGTCCGACCACTAAATTTAATGTGACGGCTAAAGCTGATATTTTAGATGCTTCCATAAAACGTTTGGAACCGAGGTATTGAGATACGACGATAGCTGCGCCGTTCCCGATGACTTCTAGTACCAAAATAGCGATATGGAGATATTGATTCGCTGCACCAACCCCAGATACAGCATCGTCTGATAATGCACTTAACATGAAAGTATCAGCGATCCCCATTAACATAAATAGAAAAACTTCTAGAAAAATAGGCCATGTTAATAAGAATAAACTTAATTTCTCTGTCGGCCCGTTTTTTGCCTGAATTGCTGCCATGTCCGTCCCCTCTTTACCGATATCTATTTTTAGCAAGGTGTATCGTAACATACTTTCTTATCCTTTGCACTCATTTTAACCTACATATCTTTATTATGAAGGGAGCGCTATTTTATGATAAAAAGAGAAGGATAATTATGCACAAAGTATTATAGGATATAAAAATTATTTTTCTCTGATAATTTAGAAAAATATAAAAACATTCATTTTCAACACTTTAGTAAGGATAATCAGCAATATGAAACGTTTACAAAGGTATATTTTTTAACAGAAAATTTTAATAAAATAGAAATATAAATATACAAAAAATATATTTGTGTGTATAATATGAATTGTTAGAACATATATATATTTCTTTTTGTTTGAAAATGAAAGGGCTAACATTTTTGTGGAGGGTGGAAGTATGAAAAAAAAGATGCCAGTTTTTGTAGTATCAACAGTAGCGATGAGCATGATGTTAGGGGCATGTAGCTACCAAAAAGATGAACCGCAAGCGAACGCAAAAGGGGATAGCGGGAAAAGCGGTGCGAAGCAAGTTATTAATCTAATTGAAACGCAAGAAATTCCAACGATGGATCCAGCGTTATCAGCTGATGCGGTTTCTTCAAGAGTAATGACTAATACGATGGAAGGCTTATACAGTTTAGGAAAAGATGATAAGCTAGTTCCTGGTGTAGCGAAGGAATTCCAAAAGTCAGAAGACGGTAAAAAATATACATTTAAATTACGTGAAGACGCAAAATGGTCAAATGGTGAGCCTGTGACGGCGAAAGATTTCGTATACGCATGGCAAAGAGCAATTAACCCAGATACAGCTGCGAAATCAGCGTACATTATGTATGATATAAAAAATGCAGAGAAAATTAATAAAAAAGAGATGAGTCCGGATCAATTAGGTGTAAAAGCGATTGATGATCATACATTAGAAGTGGAATTAGACAATTCAATTCCATACCTTGTAGATTTAATGGTATATCCAATCTTCTATCCTGTGAATGAAAAGTTTGTAAAAGAACAAGGTACGAAGTTTGGTTTGGAAGCGAATACAACACTTTATAACGGACCATTTACATTAAGTGATTGGCAACATGAACGTAGCTTTAAAATGACAAAGAGCGCGTCATATTGGGACAATAAAGAAGTGAAGATTGAGGAAGTAAACTTTAATATTGTTAAAGATACGTCTACACCAATTAATTTATATGAAACAAACGCAGTCGATCGAGCGACGTTATTAGCGGAGTTCATCGATAAATATAAAGGAAAACCAGATTTCCAAACAGTAGAAGATACATCTGTATTCTTCCTTCGTTTAAATCAAAAAGATCCAGCGTTAGCAAATAAAAATATTCGTAAAGCAATTTCACTTGCTTTTGAACGTAAACCGTTCGTTGATACATTATTAAATAACGGTTCTAAGCCAGCGACAGGATTAATTCCTGATAATTTCATTAAAGGGCCGGATAAAAAAGACTTCCGTGCTGTAAATGGAGATATTGTAAAACCAAACGTGAAAGAAGCGAAGAAATATTGGGAAGCTGGTAAAAAAGAGCTTGGTAAAAATGAAATTGAATTAGAGCTATTAAATGAAGATGTTGAATTATCGAAGAAAACAGGTGAATATTTAAAAGGTGAGTTAGAAAAGAATTTACCAGGTTTAACAGTGAAAATTAAACAACAACCATTTGCGCAAAAACTAAAACTAGAAGATGCAGGCGATTTTGTCATGTCATTCTCTGGATGGAGTGCAGACTTCCCAGATCCAGTTACATACCTTGATATGTTTGTGACGGACGGATCGCAAAATAAAATGAAATACTCTAATCCGAAATATGATGAAATTATCATGAAAGCGAAGAAAGATGGAAGTGATGTAAATGCCCGTTGGAAAAACTTACTAGAAGCAGAGAAAATGTTACTTGATGACGCTGCGATTGTTCCAGTATATCAACGTGGTAGAGCATATATACAAAGAGAATCAATTAAAAATATGTACAACCATAAATATGGCGGTGATTTAAGCTTTAAATGGGCGTCAGTAGAGAAATAAGAAAAAAGCAGGTGATTGCCTGCTTTTTTTTTAATACGTACGTTTCTTATAAATACCTTTCCCGCCAACTTGGTTCCAGCTGGATTGTACATCCAAACTTTTATTAACAAACTTCATCTTTTCTTTACCGCCAAAGAGTTTTTCACCAATGCTATTTGTAATGACACCAATCAATGCTGTGATTCCGATGATGAGGGCAGCAACAGTGACAAAATCAATAAAAAAAGCAATCATTTGCAAATTCCCCCTTTGCCTGTCTGTATGTTTATTGTATGAGATAAAAGATAAAAAAGAAAGAAATGTCAGAAAAATAATTGATTTATTTTAGAAATCGTATAGACATGGATGAGGATGTTTGTTAAAATGAGAACAAATGTTCCTTTCGATTCTCACTTGTATAGTCTTACATTTCTTAATTGATTTATGAAGAAAAGGTAAGAAAACGTTCTCTTTTTCATAGAGAAGATTATGGGGAAATAACTGTATATCACATGAAAAATCTATGACAAGCCAGTATTAAGAGGGTTGAAGGTTATTGTTAAATTACAGCTGAAGTGAGTGTGATCATGTTACATAGCAGTGGAATACACGGAAGAGTTTTCTCAATTAGAAGGAAATTTACTGTATATTTCTTGCAAAATCTATTGTATAATGATTATAGAAGTTACTTATTAAAAGTAATTGTTGTTTGCTCAAAGTTGTTGCTTACATGAAATGAGATTTTTTGCACTTTGTTATAAGACAAGGTATCGTAAAAAATTGCTGAATTTAGAAATTTAAACTGTAATTAGTACAGAATTTGTACTCTTTAAGGAGAGTGAGCTTTGTATGGTAACATTATATAGTTCTCCAAGCTGTACGTCTTGTAGAAAGGCGAAATTATGGCTAGAGGAAAATCATATTCCTTATACAGAACGTAATATTTTCTCAGATCCATTAACGATTGAGGAAATTAAAGAGATTTTACGTATGACAGAAAGCGGAACGGATGAGATTATTTCTACTCGTTCGAAAGTTTTCCAAGAATTAAATGTAAACTTAGAGTCTTTACCACTTCAAGATTTATATAAGATGATTCGTGACTATCCAGGGATTTTACGTCGTCCAATTATGATTGACGAGAAGCGCCTTCAAGTAGGTTACAATGAAGACGAAATCCGCCGTTTCTTACCACGTACAGTAAGAACGTTTCAATTACGTGAAGCACAGCGTCTTGTAAATTAATTATAATAATATGAAAACCTTCTACCTATTATATAGTAGAAGGTTTTTTTTAATGTTTCACATTTCGTAATCGAACTTGTTGCACGATAATACCGATGCATAGAACAGTGAAAATGAATAAGAAAGGCATGTTTGTGGTGAAATTTGGATTATTATGAAAGAACGTTGCAAGCCTGTCTTCATGTGTAACCATTTTTCCTGCTGTATAGGCGAGAATCGCTGCTCCGCAATAAATGAGGAATGGAAAGCGTTCCATAAGTATTAAAATAAGTTTGCTGCCCCAAATAATAATCGGGATAGAAATGAGTAAGCCGATTATTACGAGTAAAAATCTTCCGTGAGCTGCACCTGCAATGGCAATAACGTTGTCAAACCCCATAACGAGATCTGCGAATACAATTGTACGCACAGCTTGAAATAAAGTTGTTTTCCCCTGAATAGCAGAAAGATCGTTGCTATTATCAGTTAGTAAATTTACTGCAATTAATGTAAGTAAAACGCCCCCGATAAGTTGTAGAAATGGAATGTCGAGTAAATAGACAGCTAGTATAGTAAGGATAATTCTTAGAACGATTGCTAAAAGAGTACCAATCAAAATGGCTTTATTTCGTTTCGATTCAGGTAAATTTCGGCTAGCTAGTGCGATGACGATTGCGTTGTCACCACCTAATACAACATCGATACCGACAATCATTAGTACAGATGTTAAAAACTCTAAGTCCATTCGTCTGCCTCCATTTATAATGTTTTAATAAGCGAACTGTATGTATGTGGTGAAGAGAGAGACTAAATCACCTTCTCTAATAAAAGTTTCACTTTATTACAGTGTACGGGGGAGGGTGGAAATGTATGTCCAAATTTTTCATGAGTGAGAAATCGCTATAATGATATATTTGTGTAGATGGTCGAATAAAGATAGGCATATAACTATTTTTGTAAAATAAATCGATTTTATTTCCATTCTGGAGAATCTTATCATAAAATGAGAGTACAAGAATCTATTGATTTGTCATATGAGTGGGGAATCCCTTCATAACAATTCTAAGCAGGAAGGGAGAGTTGTATTTTGGATATTGAAAGAATTAATGACCATACGATGAAATTTTTTATTACGTACATTGATATAGAGGATAGAGGGTTTAATCGTGAAGAAATTTGGTATGACCGCGAACGAAGTGAAGAGCTCTTTTGGGAGATGATGGACGAAGCTCGTGATCATGATGATTTCTTTATTGATGGACCGTTATGGATTCAAGTGCAAGCAGTCGATAAAGGGATTGAAGTACTTGTAACGAAAGCAGAGCTTTCAAAGGATGGACAAAAGCTAGAACTACCAATAGGTGTAGATAAAATTATAGACATTCCTCTAGATGAAGGCATTGAATCATTATTCCAGCAAGAATTAGTGGAAGAGGTAGAGGAACAAGCAGGAACAAACTTTAACGAAGATGGTACGTTTGGATTTTTAATTAAATTTAATGATTTTGAAGATGTCATTTCATTAAGCCACCGTCTTATCTTTGAAGATATAAAAGATGAGCTGTATTCATTTGAGAACCGCTATTATGTATATGTGGAATTCGATGAAGTGCTACATGATGAAGAAGAAATTGATCGTATTTTAAGTATTGTTTTAGAATACGGAGAAGAATCAACTTTAACAATTCATCGTGTAAGTGAGTATGGGAAACAAATTGTGAAAGAGCATGCGCTTGAAACAATTCGCAATAATTTTCCTGCTAAAACGTAGGCCGATTTCTGTAGTATGAAATCGGCTTTTTATATGAAGAATAGGAAAGCTTTCTTAGTAAGGAGGTAAGAGATGAAAAATACGTTAAAGTTGATTTTCTTTGTTTTACTATTGTTCGCGTTATTTGTTTCGTTACGTATGTTTATTGATGTAGCATTTTATTCGGATGTAATTGGTATAAAAGATGTTTCGATTTTAGGTATTATTAGTATTTTATTTACGGTATCTGCATTTTTAATTGGCTGCGTTATTTTCTTAGAGAACCGTCATCCGTCTAAAACACTTACATGGCTCATTGTGTTAGGTATTTTTCCGGTATTTGGATTCTTCGCTTATTTATTATTTGGACAGAACTTTCGGAGGAAGAGAATGTTCCAAAAGAAGGCGTTGCTCGATGAACAAGCATTTTTACAATATAAAGGGCATGAAGATTACGAAGAACGGATTTTACGCAATCATAAGCACCAAGAGCTGTTATTTCGTTTAGCGGACCGCTTAGGCGCTTTAAATATTTCATTTCAAACTGAAACGAGAACATTAACAAATGGAGATGAAACGTTTCAGGCCATTTTAGATGGATTAAAACGAGCGAAACACCACATTCATATGGAATATTACATTGTGCGTGATGATAAGCTTGGAACAGAAATTAAAGATATTTTAATACAGAAATCAAAAGAAGGTGTTGTCGTTCGTTTTTTATATGATGCGGTTGGAAGTTTTAGATTATCGAATTCATATATTGAAGAATTGAATGATGCAGGAGTAGAAATGATTCCGTTTTTCCCTGTGCGCTTTCCGATTTTAAACGATAAGATTAATTATCGAAACCACCGGAAAATCGTTATTATTGATGGAAATGAAGGATTTGTCGGTGGATTAAATATTGGTGATGAATATTTAGGGAAGGATAAATATTTCGGTTTTTGGCGAGACACGCATTTATATTTGCGTGGTGAAGCTGTTCAAAGTTTGCAACTTATTTTCCTTCAAGATTGGTTTTATATGACTGGTGAGGCTGTGTTGGCCCCTGAATATTTACAAGCGAAAGCAGTTGAGGGTGATCATTGGGGAGGCGTACAGCTCGTTGCAGGTGGACCAGATAATAAATGGGAAACAATTAAACATTTATACTTTGCCATGATTTCATCTGCACGGAAATCAATTTGGATTGCGACGCCGTATTTCATTCCAGATGATGATATTTTATCCGCATTAAAGGTAGCTGCACTTGCTGGTATTGATGTCCGTTTGTTAATGCCGAGTAAGCCTGATAAGCGCACCGTCTTTTACGCATCGAGATCGTACTTCCCAGAGCTTTTAGATGCAGGGGTAAAGATATATGAATACGAAAAAGGCTTTCTTCATAGTAAAGTTGTCATTGTCGATTCTGATTTAGCTTCAATTGGAACTGCTAATATGGATATGAGAAGTTTTCATTTGAACTTTGAAGTAAATGCCTTTTTATATGATACAGACAGCATTCGAAAACTTGTTCAAGATTATAAAGAGGATATAGAAGAATCAAGTGAAATTCATGTCGATCGTTTTCATAAAAGGCGTCTTCATAGACGAATTGTTGAATCGACGTATCGATTATTATCACCTTTATTATAAAAAGAGATGTCCGAAATTGGGACATCTCTTTTTTAAAAGGAATTTGTAATAAATTGTAGAATATAAGGAGCTGAAAGGGTGTGATTCCGATGTTTATCGCCAAAAGAGAAAACGGAGAAAAAATCCATCTACTCTATCATCATGATGAAGAGCTTTTACATCGTATGCGTAAAAAGGAAAGCTTCTTTTGCATAGCTTGCGGGAAGGAAGTGCAAATGAAATTAGGGAAACAAAAAAGTTGGCATTTTGCTCATAAGAAAATGGACGCGTGTCTTGCCTTTTATGAAGCAGAATCTATGTATCATATGCACGGTAAAGAATTGTTATATAGGTGGTTCAAACGTCAAAACTTTCCTGTGTATATAGAGCACTATCTTCCAGAAATTCAGCAACGACCAGATATTTTCATAGAGAGAGCAGGGAGAACAATTGCGATTGAATACCAATGCGCCAATCTCTCTATAGAGCAGCTGTACAAACGAACCTATTCGTATTGGCGAGCGGGTATACAGGTCATTTGGATCATTGGTGGAAATCAATTGAAAAGGCAATCAGCATATTGGATGAAATTCTCCTCACTTATGGCTTTCTCCTTACAATCTTATCCTCAGCCATTTCTTATTTTCTTCTGTTCGAAACAAAAATCATTTATGAAATGCGCGTTTCTCACTTCATTTTCTACAAGCGTCTCTTTCTCACATATTATCTATTTACCAACTGAAACGACTACTTTTGAAATGCTCTTTTCTCCCGTCTCTTTCCGAAAAGAAACATTAGGTGAGGAATGGAAAAAGCGAAAGAGCTATTTTCGGCAAAATGCTCTGCCGATTTGGAATTACAATCATAAGTCACTATTACGCCTTTTATATCAATGTAAATGTACCCCAGCAAATTTTCCTTCTGAAATCGGTGTGCCACTCCCGTCCTCATTTGCTTTTCAAACAAATCCATTTATATGGCAAGCTTTTCTATATATAAAATGTATAGGTGAGCTTACGGTAGGGGAATGTATTTCCCTTCGATATGTATGTAGTTATGTGAAAACGTATACGAAAAGGCGCATGCTCCCGTACTTTTCACGGCATATATGGAAAGTAGCAGTTGCTGAATATATAACATTTTTATGTTATGTAGGTGTATTGCAGAAAGTAGGGACTTATAAGTACCGGAAAAAAAGAGAAGTAGTTATGTTAAAAACAGAGGAGGAAGTTATAAAATATGATGAAATTTGCTTAACGTATGCCTTATCTTTATTTGAGGCAAAGTACAACATGAGAGAAGGAAAAGGGGATATAATAAAGACTGATCGTGAAGGAATTACATAAGAAAAATCGAATTGTATGTAAGTAGAGATATTTAAAGGAGGGCTTAAAGGATGTCTGAACAAAACACAGCAAAAACATTACCAGATCGCAAAGAGATTGAAGAATCAAGTACGTGGCGACTAGAAGATATTTTCCAAACAGATGCAGAATGGGAAAAAGAATTCCAAGCCATTAAAGAGCTATTACCGAAGTTAACTGAATTTAAAGGGAAACTTGGTGACTCTGCGAACAATTTACTTGAAGCATTGCAATATGAAGACGAAATTTCAATGCGATTAGGTAAGCTATATACATATGCGCATATGCGTTACGATCAAGATACAACAAACTCTGTGTATCAAGCATTAAATGACCGCGCAACAAATTTATATTCACAAGTATCTAGTAGCACAGCATATATTGTGCCTGAGATTTTATCGATTTCAGAAGATACACTGCAAACATTCTTGACAGAAAATAGAGACTTAAGTGTATATGAACATGCATTAGAAGAAATTACGCGTCAACGCCCGCATGTATTATCTGAAGCGGAAGAGGCTCTATTAGCAGAAGCATCTGAAGTAATGAGTGCGTCAAGTAATACATTTGGTATGTTGAATAATGCGGATTTGAAATTCCCATCTATTAAAGGTGAGGATGGAGAAGAAGTGGAAATTACACATGGTCGTTACATTCAGTTTTTAGAAAGTGATGATCGTCGTGTGCGCGAAGATGCATTCAAAGCTGTATATGAAACGTACGGGAAATATAAGAACACATTTGCAAGCACGTTAAGCGGAGCTGTGAAACGTAATAATTTCAATGCGCGTGTTCGTAAATACGATTCTGCACGTCAAGCGGCATTAAGTAATAATAATATTCCTGAAGCGGTGTATGATCAACTTGTTGAATCTGTAAATGATAATTTACACTTGCTACATCGTTACATTGATATTCGTAAGCGTGCACTAGGACTTGATGAGCTTCATATGTATGATTTATATACACCACTTGTACCAGAAGTGAAAATGAACGTGAAGTATGAAGAAGCACAAGACATGTTATTAAAGTCTTTAAACGTACTTGGTGATGAGTATGTTGACATTTTAAAAGAAGCATATGAAAATCGCTGGGTAGATGTGTATGAGAATAAAGGAAAGCGAAGCGGAGCATATTCATCTGGTGCATATGGAACAAATCCGTATATTTTAATGAACTGGCATGATAATGTAAATAATTTATATACACTTGCTCATGAGTTCGGTCATTCCGTGCATAGTTACTATACAAGAAAGACGCAGCCGCACGTATACGGTGATTATTCAATCTTCGTTGCGGAAGTAGCATCAACTTGTAATGAAGCACTTCTAAACGATTATTTATTAAAAACGACAGAAGATAAGAAAGAGCGTCTATACTTATTAAATCATTATTTAGAAGGATTCCGTGGTACTGTATTCCGTCAAACGATGTTCGCAGAGTTTGAGCATATTATTCATAAGAAAGTACAAGAAGGACATGCGGTTACGCCAGACATGTTAACGAAGATCTACTATGATTTAAATAAGAAATATTTCGGTGATGCTTTAGTAATCGATGAAGAAATTGGTTTAGAGTGGTCGCGTATTCCGCACTTCTACTACAACTATTACGTATACCAATACGCAACAGGATTTAGTGCAGCAACGGCTTTATCTAAACAAATTTTAGAAGAGGGGCAACCAGCAGTAGAACGTTACATTAATGAGTTCTTAAAAGCAGGAAGCTCAGATTATCCAATTGAAGTGCTGAAAAAAGCTGGAGTAGATATGGCATCTCCAGAACCGGTAAAAGAAGCGCTACAAGTATTTGAAGAGAAATTAAATGAATTAGAAGCATTATTATTTGAAGAGAAGTAATTGTAAAGACGAGGAATTTACCTCGTCTTTTTTGTTTTTAATATTTTTTGTCGATATTTGTCGAAGTAATAAGGTGAATTTCTTTCTTTTTTCTAAATTAGAAGGCAGTTTTACAGGGGATTTTTGTAGTTAAAACCCTTTAAATCGTTTTTTATGGTTGAAATAAGAGAGAGCGATGACAATGACTCCAAATAAAAGAGGGAAGGCAATAATTTTAGGAAAAGCTTGTAGTAGAGAGAGGATGTACAAGAAAAAAGAAACGATGACAGCTAGTAAGATAAGTAAAATATACGTTTTTTTCATACGGAACACCTCCAAAATAGCTTTTTTATAGCTTATTCAGAAATGAAAACGTTTAGAATGTGACAAAAGTGTGAAATTCGACAAAAGGGGTTGTCATCTGACGTCGAATCTTGTAATATAATAAGCGTGAACGAATTCACATACAAACATATACCCCTTTGTTTGAACGTGAAAATTTCTCCCATCCCCTTTAATATTTTTATAAGCCGTAAAGAAAAAGACCTGGTGTTTTACACCAGGTCTTTTTCTTTTGCTATCCATTTCCAATAACGCTCACATTTTACGTCAATCATTTGTACTTTTCGTTTCAGTTGTAATTTTTTCAGTTCACGCTCGATCTCTTGCTGCGAGCAGTCATATATAAATGCTACTTCTTTTGAAGATATAAATTGCGTTGCTTCTAGTAACACTTCTAAAGGTGGTAATGGTTCTGGCTCGATTTCACATTTTACAAGTTCTTTCAATAATTGTACGTATACGTCGTAGGAATAAGTTCCAGCGATTTTAATACCTTCTTCATCTGAATTCGCATGAAAGAATACGAGAGAAGGTATTTCTGTAATGTGCATCTCATTTGTAAATTTTAAGTCACATTGGAAAGCTTTTTTTGCGCTAGCGGAATGTAGGTCTTTTTTAAATTCTTCTACATCAATATCGCTATCTCTTGCACATGCAAGTAATAATTCGCAGTCAGGGTTTGATACATTTTCAAGGAAAATGTATTCTTGGAGTTTTCGCAAAAACTTCGAACCTGCTTTTCGGCCCTGTAACTCCGCTGCCTTAATTGCCATCGAAACTAAATATGGTGTTGACGATGCTTCTTGCATATGTACCTTTCCATCACATGAAAAACCTTGTAAACTTGTTGTCTTTTCCCACACAAATCGAATATTAGCAGGTTTATTCCATTTGTGTGAGGAAGCGTTCGTTCCATCCACTTTTCCTGTTACGATATGACGAATAGAGAAGTATTTCCCGTATTCAAGCCATAGTTTAATAATAAAGGGCTCAATTTCCCAGCAATCTTTGCAAAGTGGATCAATAAATAAATATGCTTCTACAGACTTATGCTCACATGCGGAAGGAGATGGCATATTTATATGCATTGCTTCCTGCTTATCCATTACACTTCACCTGTTTCGTTTGGAGTATTAACCATATGCTGAGCAGTTAGCGCTAAACGTTCAAAAACGAACTCTCTTATATGACCGTGCACTCCTGTGTCATCCATTGCTTGCTCCATACATGATAGCCAAGCCTCTGCTCGTTTTGGAGTAATCTCAAACGGAAGATGGCGTGCTCTTAACATAGGATGACCATGTTCTTCAGTGTACAAATTAGGACCACCTAAATATTGCGTTAAAAATTGTTTCTGCTTCCTAGCGGTTTCTGTTAAATCATCCGGGAAGATGGGAGATAGGTCAGGGTGTTTACTGACATAGGAATAAAACGTGTCTACTAATATTGCAATGCATTGTTCACCGCCAATTGCTTCAAATGGTGTCATCGGTTGCTTGCTCATCCTTTATAAACTCCTTTTTCCATGAAATGTATATCTATTGTAGCAATGGAATGTTCTAGAGGGCAAATAAACAGCCTTCATAACGTTCTTTGCTTATTTTTCAAATGTAAAAGAATCTTTTCCTTTTAAAAAGTGAGATATATCCACTAGTAGAACGTATTCACTAGTGGAATTTTCACTTTAGCGTGCTTTGTTTTGTTTGGCAAGGAAAAAGCGTTTTACTTTATTATTTGTATGACGGATTGGTATGTCGTGCTGTTTTAATAAATGAATAAATGCAGCTTTTCCTGTTTCTTCATCTTGCACTTCAAATTCAATTTCATAATCATCGTGATTGTAATAGAAACTATGATCAAAGACAAGCGTTCCGCCTTCAAATAGTGTTTCGGCTCTTTCAGTTGTTAAACTACCCATATAAGTTAAAGTGGAAACAGGAATTTGTAATTTGTGTAGTTGATCCATTACAGCCCCTGGAATGATTCCGTTTGTTTCCATCATCATTCTTGCTTCGTCTTCTGTTACGACTTGATGCGTTTCTAACAAGCCGATTTCTGCAGGTTGTTTCAATGTTAATGTATAAGTTTCTCCTTTATGACGAATACGAAGTGCAGAGCCAGCTTCTTTTAACGAGAAGCCCGGTGTTTCAAAGTAGTGATTCACCTGTTTCGTAAATACCTCAATAGAGAATGATTTACATAATGTATCGAATTCTTCTTCTGTAACAATATTTTTAAATTCAATTTCAATTTCTTGTGTCATTGTATGCGCGCTCCTTTTAAAAAATAATTCTTTACACATTATCGCTTTTTCATAAATTTGGTTCAATGTTTTATTTGTTTGCGTCCATGTTATGATACAATAATACTGTTAAGTAAGACAGGAAGTTGAGATGGAGGAGTTAGAGCATGCAAAATAAAATTCAAGTTAAGAGCGTAGAAAAGAGAGAGAATGCGCTTATTTTTTGTGCGGAAAATAATGAAATAGAGGTAAAGGAGTTAAGTGCGCGTAATCACGTACTTGTAGACTCAGACAATTTATCATTTTTATATATTTTAGAAAACGAATCATCTTTCATTTATGTAAGTATTCCGCACACATGCTGGGAAGCAATGCATGAAGCGATGAATAACGATATAGTAATGTTCGTTCGTGTGAATGACGTTGAAATGGAATTAGAAAATTTAAAAGAAGAAGTAGAATATTTAGTTGAAAATATTGAAGGTAATGCAAATTACGGAGAAGAACTAGTAACTGCTGTAGAAAAAGTATTTCTATAAGCAAATGGATTGATTTTGGTGGTGGTTGAAATGAATCGAAATTGGGAAGAATTTTTAGCACCTTACCATCAAGCGGTGGCAGAGCTGAAAGTGAAACTAAAAGGAATGCGTACTCAATTTGCAATGTTAACAGAGCATTCTCCAATTGAGTTTGTAACAGGTAGGGTAAAGTCGGTTGCTAGTATTATTGATAAAGCGGAGAAGAGAAATGTACCGCTAGATCGGCTGAGAGAAGATATGCAAGACATCGCGGGCCTTCGAATGATGTGTCAATTTGTTGATGAGATTAAGCCTGTTGTAGAATATCTTCGAAAACGAAATGACTTTGAAATCGTGGAAGAACGTGATTATGTCACGCAAAAGAAAGATAGCGGCTATCGCTCTTATCACGTTGTCATTAGTTACCCCGTTCAAACGATTCAGGGAGAAAAAAAAGTATTGGTAGAAATCCAAATACGCACGTTAGCAATGAATTTTTGGGCAACAATTGAGCATTCTTTAAATTATAAATATAGTGGACGTTTTCCTGAAGATATTAAAATACGCTTGCAACGCGCAGCGGAAGCGGCGTTTTTATTAGATGAAGAAATGTCTTCTATTCGTCTTGAGATTCAAGAAGCGCAGAAAGCTTTTTCAAGAAAACAAGAAACGAAAGATTCCGAATCATAAACTAAAGGGTGTTGGGCGATGAAATTTACAATTATGTCAAAGGGAGATCAATCATCAGATACACTGGCAAGCACGATGAAAGAATACTTGCTAGATTTTGGATTTATAATGGATGAAAAGGAACCCGATATTGTAATTTCTGTTGGGGGAGATGGAACGCTTTTATATGCATTTCATCGTTATTATAATCGATTGGATGAAACAGCATTTGTTGGTGTACATACAGGGCATTTAGGTTTCTATGCAGATTGGTTACCGACAGAAGTAGAGAAATTAGTAATTGCAATTGCTAAAACACCATTCCAAGTGGTGGAATATCCGCTTTTAGAAGTGATTATTCGCTATGTGAATGGGAGTAAAGAGTCACAGTATTTGGCGATGAATGAAGCAACTGTTAAAAGTGCGGAAGGTACATTAGTAACAGAAGTGGAAATACGCGGAGAGTACTTTGAAACGTTCCGCGGGGATGGCCTTTGTATTTCTACTCCTTCGGGAAGTACTGCGTATAATAAGGCGCTTGGCGGAGCGATTATTCACCCTTCTATTGAAGCGATTCAAATTGCAGAAATGGCATCTATTAATAACCGTGTGTTTCGTACTGTAGGCTCGCCACTCGTATTGCCGAAGCATCATACATGTGTGTTGAAGCCGGCTGCGGGAATGAACTTACAAATTACGGTGGACCATTTAACGATGGTTCATCAAGATGTGAAATCAATCCAGTATCGCGTTGCAAACGAGAAAGTACGATTTGTTCGTTTCCGTCCGTTCCCGTTCTGGAAACGAGTTCGTGATTCGTTTGTTGCAGATAAATAGAAAGGGTTTATATATTTGAACAGATTTACGTTGAAATGGGATATAGAATCGGCTGAAGAGGGAACTTTAGTTAGAGAATTTTTAAAAACAAAAGGGATTTCTAAAGCCGCCTTAACGGATATAAAATTTCGCGGCGGAGCTATTGAAGTAAATAATCAACATGCCAGTGTTCGTCATCAGTTGCAAGCTGGTGAAGAATTACGTGTCTTTTTTCCAGTGGAAGAAAGAAGTGAAGGGATGATTAAAGAAGATACCCCTTTATGTATTGTATATGAAGATGATGCGGTTCTTGTCATAAACAAAGAGGCGAACATGTCAACGATTCCGTCTAGAGAACATCCGGCAGGTAGTGTTGCGAATGCGCTCTTATCTCATTATGATAAGCAGCATCTTGCAAGTACGGTGCATATCGTAACAAGATTAGATCGTGATACTTCAGGGCTTATGCTTATTGCAAAAAATCGTTTCGTGCATCATCTTTTATCGAAACAGCATCAACAAAAAGCTGTGAAAAGAACATATGAAGCAATTGTTCACGGTGAGATGATAGAACGAGAAGGAACGATTGATGCACCGATTGGACGAAAATCGGATAGCATTATTGAGCGAACCGTTTGTGAAAATGGGCAAAGAGCAGTTACTCATTTTAGAGTGATGGATAGCGCCAATCATAAGACGCATGTATCACTTGAGCTTGAGACCGGAAGAACGCATCAAATTCGTGTACATATGGCTCATATAGGCCACCCGTTACTTGGTGATGATTTATATGGAGGAAGAAGAGATGTGATAAAACGTCAAGCACTTCATAGTACATCTTTGACGTTTTATCATCCTATTTTAGAGAAGGAAATGTCTTTCACTACAACGATTCCAAGCGATATGGAAGAGGTATTAAGGCATACTTAAAAAGGGAACAAAATTCTTATGTAACGAAGAATTTTGTTCCCTTTTTTCTTAGCGGAATAATATTAAAATTTGATTTTCACCCGTGCGCTTTATAACGAAAAAGCCACTTTCGGATTTTGTAGCAATGCCATCGTTATTTGGACGACAATATCCATGCGTTTCGCAAGTGCCGTCATCGCGTACTAACATTTGTCCAATTAATCCGACAGGAAGCCACTCGGTACGATCTTTTCTTGCTATATATTTGCAAGTTGGATCCCATTCTGTATTTAAAAGAGGTTGTATGTCTTGCGATTCCGTACGTACATATTGGCGTTTTCCAAAGTTATCTGTTTTATAGCGTTTTTGCCAACTTAAAGCACCGCTATTTCCTATAAGGGCGGGGGTTGCACTAGATATTCCTAAAATGAATGAATCGTTTGAAGTAGCGATCCGAATTTTTTCTTCGCTACTAAATGTAACGAAATAACCTACATCAATAAAATTATTGTCTGTTGTTTCAAACATTTGTGCAAAATCAGTTCCACTTGCATTGTAAGAAGCGCCATCAATATACATTTCCCCATTATGAGCAAGCCACTTTGCACCGATATTATGATCGGTTTCATTTGTGCCGTTTGCAATAAACCAAGAATAAGATTCTTCTGCTGTGCCGAAGCGCCCCATAATATGGCTACCTGCAAAATGAGCTGCTGATGTATGATTACCTTCCGCATGAGAAGAGAATCCGTTAGCGATAGTCGCGGTTCCTTCTGCATGTGCTGCTTCGCCTAAAGCGATTGTATGTTTACCTTCCGCATGAGAATAAGAGCCACCTGCTGTCGTTTCACTTCCTTCACTATGGGAACTATGTCCAGTTGCTTTCGTTTTTGATCCTTCCGCATGAGAGAAAGAAGCTTTTGCGTGTGTAAGAAGTCCTTCTGCATGTGAAGCTGTACCCTCTGCATTAGAGTGAAGCCCCTCTGCATGTGCATATCGTCCCCCTTTTTTTACTTTTGTATTTTCAGGTGTAGGAGTTTGAATTATGATCGTTTTTTCTGTTTGTATATCATTGGATGGTGCTAATGCTTTTCTTATTTTTTTCACTTGATTTATAATAGCAGCTGGAATTTCTGATTCTGCTTTTTTATTTATTGCTACAGGGATGTCTTCTTCTGTATTTTTCTCTGTTTGCTCAGAAGGCACAACCTGTTCAGTGTGAGTAGAGAGAGGTTTATTTTTTTGCTGCATCTTTGTTTTTCTATTATCGATTATGCGGCTCATTACAGCATTTTCTAAAGAGACATATTTTGGTTTAGCTTTGTTTTTGGGGGAAGCCCCTTGTCCGTCCGGTTCTTCTAAAGCTGCAGCTCGAATGCTGCACCAGTTGTTAATTCCGTACATGGGCAGATAAAAAGGCGGGCATTTTCTTTTTTGTTTAGAAGATTTTTTCTTCATTCTGTCACCTCCTGCGACAGTATATGCCGTGTAATTAAAAAAAGATGCACTTTATTGCATCTTTTTTTAATTACTTTACTTAGTTTTTATAGGAGAGCCGCCTAAATGATACGGTAATCCTCGTAATTTGTGAATGGTATCTGAAATAAGGATAGTTATGAAATTGGGCGAAATTTCTCAGGGACAAAAGACAGGGAGGAAGGGACGGAAACGGTCTCCATCTCAGGATAACGTAGTCCGGTTAGTTTGCCACCAAATACAGCTCCAGTGTCAATATTGACTGTATGATTTACAAAGCGAGGTTCTTTAACTGGTGTATGTCCATATACAATCCAAGCTTTTCCTTTATATTCTTGTGCCCAGTCGCGACGGACAGGAGAGCCGTCAGCATGTTTTTCTCCTGTAATATCGCCATATAATACAAAGGTTTGTACTTTTTTATCTTGTCTTCCTATGTAATCTTGCCGAATTCCAGCGTGACATACAATTAACCTTTTCTCATCGAGTACGTGATATAAAGGGGATTGCTCGTAAAGGGTGATAAATTTTTCTTTTATAATGTTTTGTTTATGAGAAGGCAGTGCTTCATATTCGGCAACAGTTGTTTCGAGTCCATGAGCGATTGTCACATTACGCCCAAGGAAAAAACGGTATAGTTTATTACAGTGATTTCCCGGAGCGTAATAAGCTACTTTTTTATTTATGACAAGTTCCCATACAATTTCAATCATACGTAATGAATGAGGGCCGCGATCTGTAATATCACCAACAAAAGCAAGCTTACGTTGGTCAGGGTGAAACGGCAGGTCACTATTCCAGTTGTATCCGAGTTTCGTCGTTAAATCTTGAAACTCTTGAAAGCATCCATGAATATCCCCTATAATGTCAAATTTCATATTTAAACCTCCACCATATTTTTCATTAGTATATCTAAAAAAGGATAGAGATAAAAATATACTGTTTTTGCTCGTCATTTAAACATAAAGATTTTCGTTCTTGAGCGAACGTTTAAAACGAAGCCAATCGCTATCATGTATGTGAGTAAGGAACTTCCTCCGTAGCTCATAAGGGGTAATGTAATTCCTGTAATAGGTAGTAATCCGATGGTCATCCCGATATTTTGAAATACTTGAAAAGTAAACATTCCGATTGTACCAGCACAGATGTAACTACCGAAAGGGTCATTACTTTCTAAAGCGATATGAATCATGCGGAAAATAAGTAGGAAAAAAAGTGAAACAATGACACTTGCGCCTAAAAAGCCGAATTGCTCAGCGACATTGGTGAAAATAAAATCCGTATGTGGTTCTGGAAAGTATACTTGTCCATTTTCCCAACCTTTTCCTTGCATTTCCCCTGATCCAGTAGCTAAGAAAGCTTGTCTTAATTGATAGCCTTGCGCATCATATTTGTATGGCGCTAACCAGCCGTAGAAGCGATTTAGTTGATATTCTTGTAAAATGTGTGCTTTAAAGAATTTTGTATGAGTAAAAAAAATATACGTTAATGTAACGCCAGCTACAAAAATACCAGAAACTAATCCGAAAATAAAACGCCAACGTATACCAGAAACTAGTATCATTGCTGCGAGCATAGCTGAAATTACCATTGTGTTTCCTAAATCAGGTTCCTTTGCAATAAGTAGTAGGGGTGGCAAACTTGTTGCACATATTTTTCCGAGTAATAAAAAATCGCTGTGTATTGTTCGGAAAAAATATTTCTCATTGTGATTTGCTATAATTCGTCCGGTGACGATAATTAAAAACAATTTCATAATTTCAGAAGGCTGGAAATTTCCGATGCCTGGAAGCCTGTACCAAGCGGTCGCACCTTTTATTGTAACGGCACCTGGTACTTGAAGTTCTAGTCCAATTAGTAGTACCAATGCAAAGCTATATAAATACCAAGCAATTTTTTGATAACGATCGAAATCGATAATCATAATAAAACCGATGGCTATAAATCCAATGAAGTACCATTGGATTTGCTTTAATACAAAATTTACATTTTGCAAAAATGGTGGTAAAGAGGCTTGTGCACTTGCAATTGCAAAGCAACTAACAGTCCCAATGGCAAATAAGATGAATAGTAATACGTAGTCTATTTGATATTGAGAATTTGGATCTTTCAATGTATGTATTCCTTTCTATCGCCTAGTAAGTATATGGATCATGTCATGATAAAAATAATATACAAGCAGACTATGCATACATTTATTCCACTATTTGTGGGAAGTCATACATCACACGGAAGGAATAGTGCCTACCGTGTGATGGACTATATTTCTCGGAGTTCTTTTGTAATGATATTTAAACAATAGGAGAGACGGGCATGTGTATCGGAAGTTGGAATGAGGTTTGGGTATAGCTGATAAAAATTCACAGCATCATCGTGCCATTCGCAAGCTTTTAACAGACTCGATTTATAACGGGTGCTATCTTGTAAGAAACCATATTTTTTGGAGGTTAAAACGAGATGTAAAAAATCTTCACAGCCTTCAAGGAATTTGTAATGTACTTGCTGTCCCGTATGAAGGCGGAATGAACTTAAGGGCTCAGTTATATACATTGCATCACCTTTTGACAGTAAACTTATCCAAGAGGCCATATCAACACTACAACCATATTTTCTACCATTTAAAGTGCCGAATGGTTCTGCTAATAGATCTTTTCGAAAGAGTACAGTCGTAGGTTCACCAATAATGTTTTGTCCCAGTATAAGCATACGGTTTCCAAAAGCTTTCCCATTTAGTAGAGTATCTTCATCATATAATTTTTTCATGGAGGGATGTTGTTCAATTATATCTCCATTATCATTAATCCAAGTGCGATAGGATGTGATAAGCGCGAGATTTTTATTTAAGTCTTGTTGGAAATAAGACATCATTTTTTCGATTTTATTATTATAAAATATATCATCGTCCATTAAGAAATTTATGTACTCTCCATTTGACTGTTCTAAGAGCATAAGGGCGTTATGAAATTGTCCTAGAGTAGAAGCATTTCGAATGTACGTTATATGTTTATGCTTATGTAAATAATGTCTGTATATTAATTTTTCTGTTTCATTATTTGTGCTATCGTCTCCTACAATAATTTCAATATTTGAATATGTTTGTGCTAATGCACTTTCTAAAGCAATTTTAAAATAATGTGGTCGATTATAGGTGGGAATAAGGATGGAAACGAGAGGCGGATTTTTAATATTATTCATATACAACTACCTTTCAGAAGTTTTTTGTGTAAGAATAATATCTTGATAACTTGTGTGTTTAGTTCTGCTACACCATGAACCATAATGAGGGGGAGTCTGTACTTCTAGCCCATACTTATTTAATAGGATACGAATATCTTCTTCAGGATAGGCAACTGCGAAGTTCGGGATATCTTTATTTAGAACATAACAATTGTCAATTTGATGATAAAAACCTAACGTACTTAGTCCTGCGTTTAAGTAATAGGAAGATTCAGGATTAATTAAAAAGAAAGTAATAAAACATCTCCCATCTTTTTTTAGAACTCGTGCAATCTCGCATACGTAATGTTCTAATTCTTTCGGAAGGAGATGGGTAAATACTGACGTTAAAAAAATAAAATCAAATGATTCATCTTCATATGGAAACTTGTATTCGGAAGCATCTTCTTTTCCTTCGGGATTGTAGAATTGATTATATATATCGACATGTTCAAAATGGAAATTGTTACGGCGTGTTGAAATGTTATTTTTGCACCATGTAATTCCCGCATTGAATAAGTCAAATCCATAATAAGTACCATCATCACTTAAATAATTCATTAATGGAACCGCCATTCGGCCGATGCCGCAGCCTATATCTAACACTGTTTCATTTGATTTTAAATTTCCAAATTCAATAAAATACTGTATAAACTCTTTTCCAACTTCTTCAAAGTCACCACCTACATATTGAACGAGTTCTGGGGGTGGAATTAATGTGATTTTTTTCTCATTTTCGTTCATACATTCACTCCGTCCTTGTAGTAAAGTAAGAGATTTTTATTGCATATATAAGTTAATCATTTATAGTGAGGGGAACTTTACATGATAGGTCCTTATGAATAAGTAGTGTGATAGAACCCCTCAAAAAAATAAAATTGTATCCTATTCTTTTCGCCAATAAATACCGAAATCATCAATTTGAGTCATAGGAGCTTTTATGTTTCTTTCACTTCTGAAATCTGTTACAGCCTCTGCGCATGTTATCAATCCATAATCATCAATAATAATAAAGCCACCTGTTGAAACTTTATCGTATAAATTTACAAGACTATCCATCGTTGATTCATACATATCACCATCAAGGCGAGCAATTGCAATTTTTTCTACCGGTGCTGAAGGCAATGTATCTTTAAACCAACCCTTTAAAAATTTCACCTGATCATTTAATAAATCATATTTTCTAAAGTTTTCTTGCACTGTTTCTAAAGAAACTCGTAAGTAATCGAATGTGTGCAAATAATCACCGTAATCTTTCGGATATTGTTCTAAGTTAGGTGCGGGCAGACCTTCAAACGAATCGGCAACCCATACAGTACGATCCTTAATGTTGTTTGCTTGTAAAAACCCATTCATAAAAATGCATGATCCTCCGCGCCATACACCAGTTTCAATAAAATCGCCTTCTATATTTTCCCTGACTACAGTTTCCATCGCCTCTTGTAATTGATTCATACGTTTTCGACCAACCATACTGTGTGCAGCTCTTGGCCAATCCTTGCCACCTTGACGCTCATCGTTTGAAACATTAGGATTAACGATTTTTAAATTGTGATTTTCTATATACTGCTTAAGAAATAAAGGAAGTGGAACCGTAACTGGTTCATATGATAGTTCTTTAGATATATGTAAAGAAGCAGGTAAGTATGGTTCGTATTCTAGCCATATTTCAAATAAAATTGTTTTCTTTAATAACTCAAGATAAAGCTGGACAGCCGATTTATTTTCCATATAATTGCCTCCTGAAGAATGTCATACAACATTATGACTATGTAGAAAAGAAGGATTTAATGATTGAATTTACCAATGAAAAAGCAGTAAAACTGATATCAGTTTTACTGCTAAGGAAAAAATTAAGCGATTTTTTCAATAATAATGGATGCACTCGTACCAAGAGCTAATGATAATCCAAGTCCTGTAACAATTACTTCAACTAATGATGGAGTTGTCGTAATTTGCGTAATTGCTTGAACAACGATAGGTGCTCCAACTGAGATTAAAGTCGTTCCAGTACCAGGTACAGGTACCCCATTTACTTGGATTGTAAGTCCTCCTAATAGACTTACGGCTGCAGTATATACGATAACAGTGATTTTATAGAATCCAGTTTCACTAATTACGAAAGTATCGGCATCTAATTGAGAAATTGCTGTGCCGAACTGAGATCCAACAGTATTAAATGGTACTGGAGCATTAAGTCCAAGATCCAAAGAAATTCCACCGGAGTTAAATGCATATAATCCTGCTGGAAGTCCTAGTCCTGATGGTCCAGTCGGTCCAGTTGGCCCAGTTGGTCCAGTCGGTCCGGTAGCACCAGTTGGTCCAGTCGCGCCAGTGTCTCCAGTTGGCCCAGTCGGTCCAGTAGTACCAGTGTCTCCAGTTGGCCCAGTTGGTCCAGTAGCACCAGTGTCTCCAGTTGGCCCAGTTGGTCCAGTAGTACCAGTGTCTCCAGTTGGTCCAGTCGGTCCAGTCGGTCCAGTCGGTCCAGTTGGTCCAGTCGGTCCAGTCGGCCCAGTCGGTCCAGTCGGTCCAGTTGGTACAGTTGGCCCAGTCGGCCCAGTCGGCCCAGTCGGCCCAGTTGGTCCGGTAGGAAGGGTAAACGGTGGTATTGGTGGTAATGTTGGTCCTACAAGATTAGGGTCAAATGCACTAGCTGATAAAGATTCATCGGGATTCAATCCATCTGAATAATTATTATTTGACATAAATTCACCTCCATAAAGCGTTCATTATATAGTAGATGCAAAACCGGAAGAAAATGACACGGACATTTGAATTATTGAAAAGAAATCTTAAACTGCTTGTGTAAGTTAAAAAAGTGGAAAGTTTATTGTATGTATAACATATGATTGATTTGGAAGAGGGTGATTATGTTGAACAAGCAAGGAATCACAATTAGTTTATGTATGATTGTTCGAGATGAGGAAGATACAATAGGTCGATGTTTAGAGGCAGTAGAAAAAATTGTTGATGAAATTATTGTAGTTGATACAGGTTCCATTGATCGAACGAAAGAAATTGTAGCTCAATATACTTCCAACATATATGACTTTCCATGGATTAATGATTTTGCGGCAGCTAGAAATTTTTCTTTTTCGAAAGCAACACAAGAATATATATTATGGCTAGATGCTGATGATGTGTTATTAGAAGATGCTCAAGAGGCATTGATCCTATTAAAAAGAGAATTAGATCCTAATGTGGATGCAGTTTCGATGCCGTATCATCTTGCAATGGATTCTAACGGGAAACCTTTATATTGTACAAAAAGAAATCGACTTGTAAAGCGTGAAAAACAATTTCAATGGTTTGGAAAGGTTCATGAATATTTAGCTATTTCTGGTGAAACTTTTAGTAGTAATGTTGCTATTACACATAAAAAAGAAAAAAAGGTAACAAATCGTAATTTGAAAATTTTTCAAGATGCTGTAGCAGCTGGAGAAGAATTGAGTCCGAGAGATTTATTTTATTACGCGAATGAATCTATGGATAATCAAAAATATGATGATGCAGTTCTACTATATGAAACATTTCTTAATCAAGACGAAGGATGGTATGAAGAGAAAATTTATGCATGTGGTAAGTTAGGAGATTGCTATGCAAAGATTGGAATGTGGGAGAAAGCAGTTGAATCTTGCGTGAAGTCGTTTCGATATGATGTTCCTAGAGGAGAGAATTGTACAAGAATAGGATATATATATATGGAACAACAAAAATATAACGAAGCGATATTTTGGTTTAAACTTGCAACGGAAGTACCAATGGCGACGGAGAGTCCGTTTCATAGTCCAGCGAGCTACACATGGCTTCCCTATTTACAAATGTGTATTTGTTATAGCAAGTTAGGAGAGCAAGATAAAGCTTATTATTACAATGAACTAGCAGCTTCTTATGTTCCGAATAATGCTGCAATTGAATATAACCGCAAATATTTTCGGGGTGTTTTTGATAAACAATATAAAGTGTAATAAGTTTCGTTTTGTTAGAAATGATTTATCGTTATTCTAACACTAATAGATTGGTTATATATTAGTGTATCAGTAATGGAACCAATATTTGGTGAATGAGATTTATATTTCAAATTCAATTTGCATAAGGAGTGTGTAAAATGAATTCCCCAAAAAATTCTTTATACGAAGAAAAGTCCGGGCATTATTATAATGCAGTGAATCCGAATTTATTAAAGCATATAAAAAAGGAATGGAAAGAAGTTCTTGATATCGGTTGCTCGAGTGGTGCATTGGGAGCGGTCATAAAAGAAAATGGCACACGTGTATCAGGAATCGAAGCATTCCCAGAGGCGGCAGAACAAGCAAAAGAAAAACTAGATCATGTTGTTTTAGGCGATATAGAAACAATGGATATGCCGTATGAGGAGGAGCAATTTGATTGCGTCATATTCGGAGACGTATTAGAGCATTTATTTGATCCGTGGGCTGTAATAGAAAAAGTAAAGCCATATATAAAAGAAAATGGTGTGATTTTAGCAAGTATACCAAACGTTGCTCACATTTCAGTATTAGCGCCGTTACTTGCTGGAAATTGGACGTATACAGAATATGGTTTATTAGATAAAACGCATATTCGTTTCTTTACATTTAATGAAATGCTCCGAATGTTTTTAAAAGCAGGTTATTCGATTAGTAAAGTAGATCGTGTATATGTTGATCATAAAATGTACGAACCACTTATTGAGGAATTATATGGAATTTGTAAAAAATATCGTCTTGGAAGTGGCTTCATGGCTGAGACGGTCGTATTTCAGTATATTATTGAAGCAGAAAAATCACAGCTATGAGTGCTGCTGAAAAAACAATATTATTTGTTACATGTATAAATGATCGGAAAATGTATGCACAGTGTGTACGACATATATTGAGCTTAGCAGTGCCTCCAGGGTATACTGTACAATTTATGCCAATTCGGAATGCGAAAAGTATGACGAGCGGATATAATCAAGCGATTTCGCATCCAGCGAAATATAAAGTATATATACACCAAGATGTTTTCATTATGAATGTGGCATTTTTATATGGATTACTTCAATTATTTAACGAACATGAACATCTTGGAATGATTGGAATGATTGGAGCCCAATATGTTCCTCCAAACGGGATATGGAATGAAGGCAAGGGAGTTATTGGGAAAGTAATTGGTTATATGAACGATTTATTTTATATGGCAACTCAAGAACAGCCGTACCATGAGTCAAAAACATTTATGCCTGTGGAATGTATCGACGGTTTATTGATGGCAACGCAATACGATATTCCCTGGCGAGAAGACTTGTTTGATGGGTTTGACTATTATGATGTATCTCAGTCGTTTGAATTTAGAAAAGCTGGCTATACAGTTGGGGTTCCTGTACAGCGTGATGCGTGGTGCATTCACTATCATATTGATGTGAATATGACCAACTATGACAAGTATAGAAAGATATTTGTGGAGAACTATATGTCAGATGTAAATCAAGACGAATAGAGGGGCTACAAAATGAAGGATCGTACAATATTAGTTGTTGTTTGTGTAAATAATGAAGAGCTATTTGAACAATGCGAGAGACAAATAAGAAACCTTTTTGTTCCCCCTGATTATGTCGTACAAATTTTTCCGATACGAGATGCGAAAAGTATGGCAAGCGCATATAACCGAGCACTTTCATATCCCGCGAAGTATAAGGTTTATATACATCAGGATACTTATCTTATTAATCGAGAGATGTTCTATACAATTATTTCCCTTTTTAAAGATAATGAAAAGCTCGGCTTAATTGGAGTAGCTGGAGCCCAATTTTTACCGAGTAACGGGATATGGTGGGAAGGGAAAAATTTAGTAGGGAAAGTGATTGAGTATAGAAGACGGAATTATCAATTATTAAATTTAGATCAGGGGTTTTATGGAAGCCAATCTTTTATGTCGGTGCAGGCAATTGATGGCTTATTCATGGCAACGCAGTATGATATTCCGTGGCGAGAAGATTTGTTTCAAGGGTTCCACTTTTATGATGTATCACAGTCTTTAGAGTTTCAAAGGGCTGGTTATTTAATTGGTATCCCAAATCAATCAAATTTATGGTGTATTCATTATAACGGAGATGAATTTGATGCGGATACATATGAGAAAGATCGAAAAGTGTTTGTAGAACAGTATAAAGATATTTTATCTCCATCATAAGGGAGAGATGCAGAGTGAAAGGGATTATTTTAGCAGGTGGTACTGGATCGAGGCTATATCCAATAACGAAAGTAACGAATAAACATTTGCTTCCTGTTGGACGTTACCCAATGATTTATCATGCAGTATATAAGCTGAAACAATGTGAGATTACAGATATTATGATTATTACAGGTAAAGAGCATATGGGAGATGTTGTTAGTTTTTTAGGAAGCGGTCAAGAGTTTGGCGTGTCCTTTACGTATCGTGTGCAAGATAAGGCTGGCGGAATTGCACAAGCATTAGGGCTTTGTGAAGATTTTGTTGGGAATGATCGCATGGTAGTTATATTAGGCGATAACATTTTTTCGGATGATATTCGTCCGTATGTTGAAGAGTTTGCAAATCAAAAAGAAGGTGCGAAAGTACTGCTGCAATCTGTAGGTGATCCTGAGAGATTTGGCGTAGCAAATATTCAAAATCGTAAAATAATTGAAATTGAAGAAAAGCCGAAAGAGCCGCAAAGTTCCTATGCAGTCACAGGAATTTATTTATATGACCCGAAAGTCTTTTCTTATATAAAAGAATTAAAACCTTCCGCAAGGGGAGAGCTTGAAATTACAGATATCAATAATTGGTATTTAAAACGAGGGGTACTTACTTATAATGAAATGAGCGGTTGGTGGACTGATGCAGGAACTCATGTTTCTCTTCAAAGGGCGAATACGTTAGCGCGGGATATAAACTTTGGTAAACAGTTTAACGGAGAATAGGTGAGAATATGAAAGTTATAGAAACAAACTTTACCGACGCGAAATTGTTAGAACCGAGGTTATTTGGAGATGAGCGTGGCTTTTTTACTGAAAGTTATAATAAGAAGGTGCTAGAAACATTGGGAGTTACGTATTCATTTGTACAGGATAATGTTTCGTATTCGGCAGAAGCGGGAACGATTCGGGGATTACACTTTCAAAAAAATCCGAAAGCACAAACGAAACTTATTCAAGTTATGCAAGGAGCAATTTATGATGTTATCGTTGATTTGCGAAAAAATTCACCAACGTTTAAACAGTGGAGAGGATATATTTTAAGCGCGGATAATCATCGGCAATTATTAGTGCCAAAAGGATTTGCACATGGTTTTTGTACACTTGTCCCGCATACTATTGTTATGTATAAAGTAGATGAGTATTATAGTGCTAATCATGACTCAGGGGTACTTTGGGACGATAAAGACTTAGCAATTCCATGGCCGGTAACAAGCCCTATTTTGTCTGATAAAGATCGAATATTACCGTTACTTCAGGAATATGAAGATAGTTTTTGAGTAGGAGAGTTGTGTATGAATATATTAGTAACAGGTGGGGCCGGATTTATTGGAAGTAATTTTGTGCATTATATGTTACAAAGCTATGAAACATATAAAATTATTAATTTCGATGCATTAACATATAGTGGAAACTTAAATAATGTAAAGTCTATTCAAGATCATCCGAATTACTATTTTGTAAAAGGTGAAATTCAAAATGGAGAGCTGCTGGAGCATGTTATTAAGGAACGTGATGTGCAAGTAATTGTCAATTTCGCAGCTGAATCACATGTGGACCGTAGTATTGAGAATCCGATCCCTTTTTATGATACAAATGTAATTGGGACAGTCACCTTATTAGAATTAGTAAAAAAATATCCACATATTAAACTCGTGCAAGTATCAACAGATGAGGTGTACGGCTCGTTAGGTAAGATAGGTAGATTTACCGAGAAAACCCCGTTAGCTCCAAATAGTCCATATTCTTCAAGCAAAGCGAGCGCCGACATGATAGCTTTATCTTATTATAAAACATATCAATTACCAGTTATAGTAACGCGTTGCTCCAATAACTATGGGCCGTATCAATATCCTGAAAAGTTAATTCCGTTAATGGTTACGAATGCGCTGGAAGGAAAAAAACTACCGTTATATGGCGATGGATTAAATGTAAGAGATTGGTTACATGTAACGGATCATTGTAGTGCGATTGACGTTATTCTGCATAAGGGACGTATAGGAGAAGTATATAATATAGGTGGAAATAATGAAAAAAACAATGTAGATGTTGTGGAACAAATTATCTCTCTCTTAGGAAAAACGAAAGAAGATATTGCGTATGTTACAGACCGTTTAGGGCATGATCGTCGTTATGCGATTGATGCACAAAAGATGAAGAATGAGCTCGGGTGGGAACCACAGTATACGTTTGAACAGGGGCTAAAAGAAACGGTGGAATGGTATGAAAATCATATAGAATGGTGGAAACCACTAAAAGAAAAATAAGGGGCATATAAATGAAAGAACGGATTATCATAACGGGAGCAAATGGTCAATTGGGAAAGCAACTACAAGAAGAGTTAAATGCTGAAGAATATGACATATATCCATTTGATAAAAAGTTACTAGATATAACAAATATATCCCGAATGCAGCAAGTGGTACAAGAAATAAGGCCACATATAATTATTCATTGTGCAGCGTATACGAAGGTTGATCATGCTGAGAAAGAACAAGACCTTGCTTATGTAATAAATGCAATAGGAGCTCGAAATGTAGCGGTTGCTTCACAATTAGTAGGGGCGAAATTAGTTTATATTAGTACCGATTATGTATTTCAAGGTGACAGACCAGATGGCTATCATGAGTTTCATAATCCATCACCGATAAATGTATACGGGGCTTCTAAGTATGCGGGAGAGCAGTTTGTCAAAGAGTTACATAATAAATATTTTATCGTTCGAACATCGTGGTTATATGGTAAGTATGGAAACAATTTTGTGAAAACGATGATGCGGTTAGGAAAAGAAAGAGCAGAATTATCTGTTGTAGCGGATCAAATTGGTTCTCCTACTTATGTGGCGGATTTAAATGTGATGATTAATAAGCTCATTCACACTTCTTTATACGGTACGTATCATGTATCAAATAGAGGCTCATGTTCTTGGTTTGAATTTGCCAAAAAAATATTCTCGGATGCAAATATGAAAGTGAATGTATTACCTGTTTCAACCGAAGAATTTGGATCGGCGGCAGCTAGACCGAAATATTCTGTTTTCCAACATAACATGCTACGATTAAATGGTTTTTCACAAATGCCTTCTTGGGAAGAAGGATTAGAGCGGTTTTTTATAGAAACAAAAAGTCATTAACAAAATTTAAGTTAATGACTTTTTTGTTTGCCTTTAAGAGGTTTTATGGTACTATAATTATAGTATCAGGTACTAATAACAAGTATAAGTAATTCTGGGAGGATATATCATGGAACTATTACAAGGGAAAACATTTGTTGTTATGGGCGTTGCGAACCAAAGAAGTATTGCGTGGGGAATTGCTCGCTCTTTGCATAATGCAGGTGCAAAATTAATATTCACATATGCAGGAGAACGTTTAGAAAGAAACGTTCGTGAATTAGCGGACACATTAGAAGGACAAGAATCACTTGTATTACCTTGTGATGTAACAAATGATGAAGAACTTACAGCTTGCTTTGAAACAATCAAGCAAGAGGTTGGTACAATTCACGGTGTTGCACACTGTATTGCTTTTGCAAATCGTGATGATTTAAAAGGTGAATTTGTAGATACTTCTCGCGATGGATTTTTACTTGCACAAAATATTAGTGCATTCTCTTTAACAGCTGTAGCAAGAGAAGCGAAGAAAGTAATGACAGAAGGCGGAAATATTTTAACGTTAACATACCTTGGCGGCGAGCGCGTTGTGAAAAACTATAACGTTATGGGTGTTGCGAAAGCTTCATTAGAAGCGAGCGTAAAATATTTAGCTAACGATTTAGGCCAACACGGCATTCGCGTTAACGCTATTTCTGCAGGACCAATTCGTACGTTATCTGCAAAAGGCGTAGGCGACTTTAACTCAATTTTAAGAGAAATTGAGGAGCGCGCACCACTTCGTCGTACAACAACTCCAGAAGAAGTTGGGGATACAGCAGTATTCTTATTCAGTGATTTAGCACGCGGCGTAACAGGAGAAAACATTCACGTTGATTCAGGGTATCATATCCTAGGATAAATATAATATTAATTTTTAAAGGACAATCTCTAAATGTTGAGATTGTCCTTTTTATTTGTTCTTAGAAAGAACAATTTTTAACGAAAGTTCTTACCACGTTATGAATATAACTATAATAGTACACAATTTATTCAGCTACGTATGGAAGTGGGAGGGACGAGTGTGAAGAATAAAAATAAAAGTTCAACAGTTGGAAAACCGTTGTTATATATTGCGCAAGTAAATTTGGAACTTGCTGCACCGAAAATAAAAAGAATTATCTTAACAAACTTTGAAAATGAAGATCGAAAAGAGGAAAGTAATAGAAACGAAAACATTGTAAGTAGTGCTGTGGAAGAGGTAATAGAGCAACAAGAAGAGGAACAAGTAGAAGAAAAAATGGAAGAAGCGGAACAAGTACAAGAGCAACAAGAACAACAAGAACAACAAGAACAACAAGAACAACAAGAACAACAAGAGCCAGTGAGAACTGTCCCGTATAATAAATCATTTAAGGATATGAATAATGAAGAGAAGATTCATTTTTTATTAAACCGCCCTCATTATATTCCGAAAATAAGGTGCAGAATAAAAACAGCTACAGTCTCATATGTTGGATCAATCATATCGTATCGTAATGGAATTGTAGCTATTATGCCGCCAAATAGTATGCGAGATATTAAGTTGTCTATAGATGATATCCAATCGATTAGTATGGCGGGCTTTTAAATATGTAAAGGTGGTAGCAAATCTTCTACCACCCCAATAGTTTTTTAGTTTACTTAACTTATTAGATAGAAACGTCGCGTAAGCACTGAATCGCACAGAAACAGCTTAAATCTACAGTGATACAAGTAGATGTCGAGATTAATCTTGCATTTGGTACAGCTAAAAACGTACAAATTGGATCGTCACCAGGCGGTACAGGAGAACCGTCACCTAATACTACAGTTAACACACGTAAGACAGCACAGCTATCGTCATCTACACTTTCCACACGGAAAATTGGAGATCGGCAGCTAGTAAGGCTTGCAGATGGTGCAAATGCTTCAAATGGTGTGCCAGCTTTTGTGTATAAAATAAAAGGGCGTGTATTTGCTACTGATGCAGTGTTGTGTGCACCTAAAAATGGAATTTCACAACCAGATCCACACGTTGTTGTAGAACAATCTTGTAATTCATTGATGAATTTTACAACGTCAACTACACAATGAGAAGAGCTATGGTGTTTATTTTCGTTACAACTCATTAATGTCACTCCTTATCTTCTTGTTTGTATTTACATTAATAAGATATTGGAGTCGAGGAGATTTGGTCACAATCTCAAGACCTTTTTTTTTAAATAGGCGAAAGAAGATAAGGGAAGGTGGAATCATGCTGTTTACAAGCTGGCTTTTATTTTTTATTTTTGCGTTAGCTGCCTTTAGGCTCACTCGTTTAATTGTTTATGATAAAATTACAGCCTTTTTGCGAAGACCGTTTATTGATGAGTTAGAGATTACAGAGCCAGATGGAAGTGTATCAACTTTTACAAAAGTAAAAGGTAAAGGATTAAGAAAGTGGGTTGGCGAATTATTAAGCTGTTATTGGTGTACAGGTGTATGGGTTAGTGCTTTTTTATTAGTTTTATATAATTGGATTCCTATCGTTGCAGAGCCTTTACTTGCATTATTAGCTATTGCAGGAGCAGCGGCAATCATTGAAACGATTACAGGATATTTTATGGGAGAATAATATATTTTCATAATACGAGAAAAAGCGGAGTTTAAAGGAATGAGGGAACGGAAATAAAGAGTTGTTCATATAGTAAATAGACAGAATTGACAGTAGAGGAGATGTTTGCTGTGAGTAATAGTCCAAGGCAAAATTCATATGACCTGCAGCAATGGTATCATATACAGCAACAACACCAAGCACAACAACAGGCATACCAAGAACAATTACAACAACAAGGATTTGTGAAGAAAAAGGGATGTAATTGCGGGAAAAAGAAGAACACAATAAAACATTATGAAGAATGAAACACTCATATTACTGTGAGTGTTTTTTATTATAAATATAAAAAGCGGTATTTCTAATGAAGAAATACCGCTTTTTACTAGCTAATTTGTGCAACTGTTAATGCTGCAGCACGGATGTCCACAGTTCCAATTAACTCAACTGGTACAATTTGAATTAAATCACCAGGGTTTAAGTTAATAAGAATAACACCACTGGATACGTCTACTTCACCAGTACCAATAACGTTAGAACGAACTGCTGTACCTGATCCAGGAATAATGTTAGCTGGCGTACCTAATGATAAGAAGAAACGACCAGCTTCTGGTGCAACAGGTGAGTTATCAAGACTAATTGTTAATGTATAACTGATTTGATAAATACCAGCTCGTAGAATTCGAATACCATCTCCGACACTTACTGTATCATTTATTACAGGAACAGTAATATTTGGGTTTGGACTTACGCTAGGTAATAGTAATGGTGTGAATAGTGAAGCAAACTGAGGTGCAGACGCGTTGAAAGCAAAACCGAAGGCAGGTAGTGTACTAGCTGGTTTCGCCTCGCAATCGATTTTAGTAAATTCGCAATCAGAAGAGAACATGTTTTTCACTCCTTTATCTGTTTCTACTTTCAGTTAATGAAAAGGACAGGTTCTATGTTCTAGACAAGTTCCCAATTTTATGAAAAATACATAATAATAGCTTTTAAGCATGGATTGGGTGGCAGAAAACTCTGCCACCCAATCCATGCTTAAATTAATATTTAGTTTTATATAGAAACATCACGTAAGCATTGAATAGCGCAGAAACAACTTAAATCAACAGTAATACAAGTAGATGTCGATACTAACCTTGCATTTGGTACAGCTAAAAACGTACAGATTGGGTCATCACCAGGTGGTACAGAGGTACCATCACCTAAAACTACAGTTAATACACGTAATACAGCACAGTCATCATCATCTATACTTTCTACGCGAAAGATTGGAGATCGGCAGCTAGTAAGGCTTGAAGATGGTGCAAATGCTTCAAAAGGTTCTCCAGTCTTTGTGTATAAAATAAAAGGACGTGTATTCGCTACTGATGCATTGTTATGTGCACCTAAAAATGGAACTTCGCAACCGGATCCACATGTTGTAGTTGCGCATTCTTGTAATTCATGTATAAAACGAACGACATTCGATACACAGTTGAAATCACAATCATGGTGATGATGGTCTTCGTTACAATTGCAGCTCATTATGTTCACTCCTTATCGTGAGTTCTGACATACACTATTACAATATGAATGAGATATGGTTGATATTACGTTAATTCTTACGATAAAAGCAGGGAATTTATATAGTAGGGATGTACATAATGCAATATAAAAAAAGACATCCTTATTTAGTGGATGTCTTTTCAGGTAAATCTTTTCGCGCAGTATATAAAAAACGAGATATATCTAATTTTTTTCCTCTAAAAAATTGCGGAGAGGAAATGTAAAGTTCTTCTTTCGCACGTGTAATTGCGACATAAAGTAGTCGACGTTCTTCTTCTAAAGCTTCAGAAGTCTCTGTAACACGATCATTTGCATCTTTTAAAGAAGAAGTATGGGGAAGAATACCATCGCTCGCTCCAAGTAAAAAGACGCATGGAAATTCAAGGCCTTTTGCGTTATGAATAGACATAAGCGAAACAGCATTTTTTTCCGGCATTGTTTTTAATGCTTCCATTTCTTTTTGACCTTGAATTGCTTCATCAATAAATTGTAAATAAGCTGGAATATCGGTAAAACGAGTTGCGGACTCCATTAATTCTTCTAACATTTCTTCTTGTATATCTTTATGCATCGTAAAGGAAGAACGATCGTTACTTTGTAAGTACTCTAAATACTTTCCTTTACCATGAATAATTTCTTTTAATGCTTTTTTCGGTTCTAATTCTTTTATAAATTTAATAAAATCGATACGCTCATTTACCTTTTTTACTTGAAAAGGTTTTAAGCTCGGATTTAATAATAAGAAATGAAGAAGAGAAGGGAACCGCCCCTCACCATATTTCCATTGTTCACGTTCAATAAATGAAATACAATCATCACGCCCGATATACATAGTTGGCAATATATTTGAAAGTGATTCTAGTCGAAACGGTTCAATCACCAGTCTTAAATGATCTAATACAGGCTTAATTAAAGAATGTTCATAAAATGATTGACTCGCCCCGTGCTTAATAAATGGGATTTTGTGAATTGTAAGCTGATCAAGTAACGAACGGCTTACAGAATGTGTGCGATACAGTAAACAAAAATCTTTATAGTTGCGTTCGCCGCTATCTACTTTTTCTTGAATGAGCTGCAAAATTTGATTTGCTTCATCAAGAGTCGTAGCAGGTCTTGCGTAAAAAGGTTGTACACCTTCTTCACGCACAGAATATAGCTCTTTATCAAAACGTTCTTGATTTAGTTTGATAACTTCATTTCCAAGTCCGACGATAAAAGGATTGGATCGATAATTCGTATTAAGTGCGATAATCGTAGTGTTATCAAATTCTTTTGGAAAAGATAAAATAATTTGGTGACTTGCTCCTCGCCAGCCATATATCGCCTGGTCGTCATCACCCGCGATAAATAAATTATTTCTTGGCGTGGCTAACAATTTTACAATTTCATATTGTGCATACGATGTATCTTGAAACTCATCTACTTCAATATAGTGGAAACGTTGTTGTAATTGGGTAAGCAAAGGAGCGTTATTTTCTAACATATAATATGTTTCTAATAGGATGTCATCGAAATCAATATAATTATATCGTTGTTTCACTTCTTCAAAACGTTCGTATACTTCTTTAAATTCTTGTTCAACGGGTGTTTTTGCTTGTACATCTTTCGGACGATTCAATTTGTTTTTCTCAAGTGAAATCATCGCGAGCATTGTTTCAGCATCATAATCGTCTTTTAAACGTAATTCTTTTAAAATTTTCTTTATCATAATTTGTTTATGTTTTTCGTTTGCTAAAATTTGCTGACTATATCCTTGACTACGAAGTAATTTTAAAAAGACAGAGTGGAACGTACCAGCAACAACGTAGCTACTTGCGGCGCGATTCATACCTGGTAAATTCGCTACACGGTTTCGGATTTCTTCAGCTGCTTTTTGTGTAAATGTAAGCAATAAAATATTTCGTGGATGAACTTGTTTTACATTTACTAAATAACCTACGCGGGTTGTTAAAACAGATGTTTTCCCGCTTCCGGCACCAGCCAATGTAAGGACAGGGCCTTCTGTCGTTCGCACAGCCTCTAATTGTTTTTCATTTAAAAAAACATTTTGTTGTTCGAGAGCGCGAAAATACGCCGCATCTGCATCTTCTTCCATAATTAAATGGGTAGATGTTTTCGGAATATGATATGTTGCACGCGGAATGTCAGCGTGCGTTAATGATTTTTGTGAAAATTTTTCTTGTGTCATATATTCACCTTCAAAACTATAGCATCAACATTTAACTTTAGCGGAAGAAAAAGAAAATAGCAATGTAAAAAACAGGAGGGGATACCTCCTGTTTTCAAATTACAATTCTTTTATCATAACGACGTGAGGAATATTTGCTTCCATGAATACATCAGAATGCGTTACATATCCAAGTTTCTTATAGAAATCTTCAGCATGTGTTTGGGCATGCAGCTTTAATTTTGGTAGCGAGTTTTCATTCGCATACGCTTCAAGTGCATCCATAACAATTTTTCCAATGCCTTTTTTACGATGGGAAGCTAGTACGCAAATGCGTTCCATTTTTCCTATTCCATCCAGTATGCGAAAACGACCAGCACCAACTGGAACATCATTATCATATATAACAACGTGTGTTGAAGTTTCTTCAAACTCATCATACTCTTCGTCAGCAGAAACTTGTTGCTCATTCACAAATACTTGCTTACGTACAGAGAATGCATCTCTTAGTTGTTCGTCCGTTTGTACGATCTGTGCGTGCAAATTAGTTGTTCCCCTTTCCAAGGTGGAATGTTTCGTATACAGTCCACGTTCCGTTTTCTAATTGATATAGAAGATGGAAGCGATCAATTGGTTGTTCATAATAGAAATCTTTCATACGTAATCGACCTAATACATCAGCATGCTCTGCATCGGATAAGCCTTGTCCGATTGTTAAATGAGGTACGAAAGCGTACTCGCGTTCTTGTATAAAGAATTCGCTATGCATTTCCTCATTTAAGAAAGTAAGTTCAGGTGTTTTTTCTACTTTAAAATAAAGAACATTATTAACAGGTGCGAATGAACCAACTTTTCCGACATGAAGGGTGAAAGGGTTCGTTTTACTTGCGATTGTATGTAACTCTTTTACAATCGATTCTAATTGTTCATCTTGCGTCTCAAAGGGTGTTTTCAATGTAATATGTGGCGGAACTAATGCGTAGTGCGGATCATAACGTTTACGCAATCCGTTCGCTTTATCTTGAATCATTTTAGATGGAAAAATTACAATGCCTAATTTCATGTTCCAATTCCTCCCTTTGTAAGTCTAGTTAGATTTTGAGAAAATAACTCTCTTAATCTATTATATCAAATTATTCTGAATACTGCTCTCTATTATTTCATTGATAGAATATGAGAGAAAGCTTTCGGTAAATCAGTTTGCCAATATTTCCACGTGTGGTTACCTTCAAATTCTTCGTAATGCGTGATGAAATTTCTATCTGTCAGAAGCGTATTGAGCTCACGGTTCGGCCCAACGAAATCGGATACTTGTCCATCAGTGCGTTTTACAGCTGTTTCTTCTGTCCCAATGACGTGATAAAGGTCTAGCGCCTCCGGATTTTTAAAGTCTTTTGCCAAATTCATCACTGTGTCATCGACAAATGGTGATTGCATAACGACTTTACCGAATGTATGCGGATACATAAGTGCAGTCATAAAGGAAACTGTTCCGCCAAGAGAATCACCAATTAACACACGACCTTTTCCGATTTGGTACGTTGGATAATTTTCATCGATATATGGTGCAAGTTCATGAGCAAGGAAACGAATATACGCAGCGTTTTTCACTTCATTTGGGAAATATTTTTCTTTACGATCGTGTACATTTTTATATGGAATACCGACAATAATTGTACGGTCAATTTCTTCAGTTTCACGAAGGCGCTCAATTACACGGTGCGCTTTACCAAGCTGAAAATAATCTCTACCATCTTGTGCAATTACAACTGTATGTTTGTGTAGTGGTGTGTAATTTACTGGTAAGTAAACGAGAAGTGTAACATCTTCTTGAAGTGATGCGCTATAAAATGAAATTTCTTCAATTCTCCCTATTGTTTGATTCATGTGGATCCCCCTAAATAAAAATTTACTGTAATGATTGTAAGAGCGACGCTTGTAGTGAAAAAGAAAGAAATATTCACTAATAGGTGCTTTCGTTTCTATTTTACCATAATGGTACGAAGAATCTAAAAAATTAGTATTTAAGTTATAAAAGAAAACGGATATAATGAAGTGGGATTTTTGACAGGTGAGAGGGGAGACGGAATTTGAAACAAGAAAGATCAATCGCACTACCATTAGCAATTTCCATTATAGCCATTTCATTCGCAGCAGTTTTTGTAAAGATGTCCTCAGCACCATCTTCAATATTAAGTATGTATCGATTATGGATTATCGTACTTATTATGCTGCCTATCGTTTGGAAAAAAAAGGAAGAGTTTAGTAAGATTCAAATAAAAGATTGGGGATTTTTAATTGGATCTGGTTTCTTTTTAGCGCTTCATTTTCTTTTGTGGTTTGAATCTTTAAAGCATACGACAGTTGCTAGTTCGACGATTATTTTAGCACTTCAACCAATCGTATCTTTAGTTGGAGGTTTTTTCTTATTTAAAGAAAGAACAACATACTCAGCCATTGCGACAATGGGAATAGCGATACTAGGCGTAATGTGTATTGGGTGGGGAGATTTAGGATTAAGTGAACAAGCAATTTATGGAGATATATTATCCTTTTTAAGTGTAATAGCAGTTGTCGGTTATTTATTTATCGGACAAACGACGGTAAAGAAAGTATCACATTGGATTTACAGCTTTACAGTCTTTGCATTCGCAGGTATTTTTATGGGGATTTATAATATAGTATTGCAAGTGCCTTTTACAGGTTATACGAAGTGGGATTGGACCGTTTTTCTTTTACTTGCGGTCGTGCCGACAGTGTCACACGTCATTAATAATTGGTTATTAAACTACGTAAATGCAACAACAATTTCAATGAGTATTTTAGGTGAACCAGTTGGAGCATCTATATTAGCGTTCTTCTTACTCGGTGAAAGACTAAATGCCATGCAAATTATCGGTAGCATGCTCGTATTGTTTGGTGTATCTGTTTTCTTACTACAGCAACAAAAACGAACAGCAAAAAATGTAGTAAATGAGCCGGCGTATACACAGGAATTATAATGTTAGAGGAGAAAAGAGAAGTTGTGATACTTCTCTTTTTGTTTTACAGAAATATAGGGGAGGAAGGGAAGTTTAATGGAATTTCCATCAAAAAAAGATATATGGTTATATCCGATTTTTTTCGTTGTCATTGGAGCGTGTTTTGCTCCTCTATTTGCAGGAAAAGAGTATTTTCTTTTATTTTTTACAATTCCGTTAGCAATATTATTTATGTGGAGTTGGTTTTCGACAAAATACATCGTCGGAGAAGAAACAATTACAATTAGATCAGGTCTCGTTAAAAAAAGCATATTTATACGAGATATAAAACAAATTTCAAATACGAAAAATCCAATAGCTGCTCATGCATTGTCATTGGATCGACTTGAAATTGTTTACGGCGCACATAAAACAGAAGTTATTTCTCCTAAAGATAAAGACCAATTCATCAACCTTGTTACAAGTAAAAATTCACACATTGAAATCAAGTAAAAGAGTGGCTAGGAAGCCACTCTTTTACTTTGGATTTGTCATATAAGGTTGTACATGAATAATACATAGGTCACGGAACTTTCCTTCAGTAGTTGTGACAATTACGACTGCTCTTCCGGCACTTTTTCCAGTAATCGTTACCGTATCACCTTTTGGATACATTGTGATAACATCAGCATTCATATTTGTCCAAATAAGTTCTTTATTCGTTGCTTGCACTGGTAAAACGGAGGCTGATAACTCAGTGCTTTGTCCAGTTCTTACTTTCAACTTATTTTTTTCCATATGAACACCAATGACTGAAATAACAGAAGGAGCGATTGAAATTTTAGGTGGATTAGGTTGTATGTTCAAACGAGACGCAGAAGTATTTGTAATAGGTGAAAATTTTCGTGTTTGTTGTTGCTGGAAAGCTGCTAACATGTTGGAGTCCCCTTCCTGTATAAGTGCTGATAGTACTACTATAAAGGACTAGTGTTATGTTTAATTTAACGAAACATAAAGAAATTGTTAAATTCGAGTAGAAGATTGTGGAACTTTCATAAAAAGAAAGCTCTGCTGATACGATAACAGCAGAGCTTTTCCTTTATAGATTATGACTATGTTGTTTTTCGAAATTCTCAAATTGCTCTTCAACTTCTTTTGAAGGTTGTGTTAGTAAACTAACAATTACGATGGCTAGTAAACTAATAGCGAAACCTGGAATCATTTCATATAAGAAATCTTTTAAGAATTCGAATTGAGTCCATATAATAACAGTAGCGGCACCAGAAATCATACCAGCAAGTGCGCCCCACTTCGTCATACGTTTCCAATATAAGCTTAATAAAATAGCAGGTCCGAATGAAGAACCGAAACCAGCCCAAGCGTATCCAACAAGAGCTAAAATCGTATCATTTTGTTTAAACGCTAATGCGCACCCAACTAATGCAATAACAAGTACAGCCATACGACCGACAAATACAAGCTCTTTATCAGAAGCAGAGCGTTTAAAGAAGGTACGATATAAGTCTTCGGTTATAGCACTAGAAGTAACGAGTAATTGAGATGAAATTGTACTCATAATAGCTGCTAAAATAGCTGCTAATAAAAATCCAGTAATAAGTGGGTGGAATAAAATTTTTCCTAGTTCAAGGAAAATTGTTTCTGGATTAGATAATGTTAACTCTTGTTGTGAGTAGTAAGCGATACCGATAAGACCAGTAAACATAGCTCCAACAACAGAGAAAATCATCCAGCTCATACCAATTCTTCGTGCGCTTTTAATCTCTTTTACAGAAGAAATCGCCATAAAGCGTACGATAATATGAGGTTGTCCAACATAACCAAGGCCCCATGCGAATAAGGAAATCATTCCTAAAGTAGAGGCACCTTTAAAAATATCTAGACGTGTTGGATCTACAGAACGAATTGTATCAAATGCAGGCCCAAGTCCGTTCGAATTCATAATTGTTACGATAGGAACAAGAATAAGAGCAATTACCATAATGATTCCTTGTACGAAGTCTGTCCAACTTACGGCTAAGAAACCACCAAATAATGTGTAAGCGACAACAACGCCAGCAACAATGAATAACCCAAAGTGGTAGTTCATACCAAATGAATTTTCAAATAATACAGCGCCTGAAACTAATCCTGAAGCTACATAAAAAGTAAAGAAAATCATAATAACAAGTCCGGATACTAAGCGTAGCATGTGAGATTTGTCGTGGAAGCGGTGTTCCAAAAATTCTGGGATAGTAATAGAGTTGTTTGCAATTTCAGAGTAGGTACGTAAGCGAGGAGCGACATAAAGCCAGTTTGCGTATGCGCCTAGTGTTAGGCCGATCGCAATCCAACTACTACTCAATCCAACGCTAAACATTGCACCGGGTAAGCCCATTAAAAGCCAACCACTCATATCGGATGCTCCAGCACTTAATGCTGTTACTGCGGGGCCTAGTGTACGCCCGCCAAGCATATAATCTGTTAAGTTGGACGTTCGTTTATAGGCGAAATAGCCAATGACTAACATCCCGAGCATGTAAATAGAGATTGAAGTTAAAGTTAACATCTGCGTACTCATGAAGTTCCCCTTCCTTTTGTCATGTCTTTTGATGCGTTATGCATATTTATAATCTATCATGATTATTCTGAAAAATCCATACAGAAATATGAATTTTCAGAAATGTAAGCGTTTTTTGATATCATTTTACTTTTTTAATATATAATATTTATACAAAAAACCTTATTTTTAATAGAGTATTTATTATATTTACATAAAAAGAGGTTGTTTTGTCAATATAATATTGAAAGGAGAGAAAAATAAAATTTTTTAAAAAGTATTGACTTATGAAAAAAGTAAGGTCTATAATGAGTGCAACTTAAAAAAATGCAAGCGTTGATGAAGAAGAGTACACATGATGAACATGTCAGAGAGCTGATGGTTGGTGCGAATCAGTATGGAATTGATGTGGAATGGGCTTCGGAGCTTCCAAACCGAAACGAAAGAAGTAGGCTTTGGCGACATGATCTCATCGATACAAGAGACACGTATTGTTTTTGATACGGTAAAGTGCGTTACATTCGTAACGAATTAAGGTGGCACCACGGGAGTACCCGTCCTTTCTATAGGATGAGTACTCCCTTTTTGTGTACAAAAAATTAAATAAATGAAATCGTTGAAGTAAGAAGAGTACGTATATTGGAGACGTTACAGAGAACCGGGGATAGGTGGGAGCCCGGTGCGGTGCCATATACGGAATGGGCTTACGAGAGGTATGCTGAACAATTATTTTCAGTAGGCAACCCGGGTTCCGCCGTTACAAGGATAAGGTATATATTTTGTACCTGAATAAAGCGGGATGCTTTTGCGTCCAACATGAGGTGGTACCACGGTAAATTTATCGTCCTCTACATATTTTCGATATGTAGGGGACTTTTTTATTTTTCAGATTGAGGTGAAAGGCATGATGACAAAAGAGGAATTTATGAAGCAAAAAGAACAGGGAAGAGCATTTTTAGTAATCGCTGAAGAAGAAGGAGATAGCATTACGCCAATTTCTTTATATAGACGTATGAAGGGAAAGAAAAAGTTTTTATTAGAAAGTTCGCAGCTTCATCAAGATAAAGGACGCTATTCTTACTTAGGATGTAATCCATATGGTGAAGTGAAAAGTGTTGGTACGGAAGTAGAACGAACGATTTACGGCCGGGCAGAAGAGTTGCAAGGTAACGTACTACAAGTGTTAGAAGAAGAAATCGCGTCAGCTCAAGTAGACAGTCCATTCCCATTTTGCGGAGGAGCAGTTGGTTATATTGGCTATGACGTCATTCGGCAATATGAAAACATTGGAGCAGATTTACACGATCCACTAAATATTCCAGAAGTACACCTTTTACTATATCGTGAGTTTATCGTGTATGACCATTTACGTCAAAAATTATCATTTGTATATGTATGCAGGGAAGATGATTCAGCAGATTATGAAGAAGTATATGAAAGATTGCAAGTATACAAAGAGGAAGTGCTGAGGGGAGAAGAAGCGGAAGTAACTGAAATAAAATCAACATTATCATTCACTTCTTCTATAACAGAAAAAGAATTTTGCGCGATGGTAGAAACGGCGAAAGAACATATAAGAGCCGGGGACATATTCCAAGTCGTACTGTCACAGCGTTTGCAAAGTGAATGTATTGGGGATCCATTCGCGTTATACCGAAAACTTCGAATTGCCAATCCGTCACCATATATGTTCTATATCGATTTTCAAGATTATGTTGTACTCGGTTCTTCGCCGGAAAGCTTGTTATCAGTTAGAGAAGATAAGGTGATGACGAATCCAATTGCGGGTACGAGGCCGAGAGGGAAAACGAAGGAGCAAGATGCGGAAATTGAAAAAGAACTGTTAGAAAATGAGAAAGAACGAGCGGAGCATATGATGCTTGTAGATCTTGGGCGAAATGATATTGGCAGAGTAAGTGAAATTGGATCCGTGACGATAGATAAATATATGAAAGTAGAAAAATACTCTCACGTTATGCACATTGTATCTGAAGTTTACGGAATATTGCGAAAAAGAATGAGTGGATTTGATGCATTAGCGTATTGCCTACCAGCAGGAACAGTGTCGGGAGCTCCGAAAATTAGAGCGATGGAAATTATAAATGAGCTAGAGAATGAAAAAAGAAATGTATACGCAGGTGCAGTTGGATACGTTAGTTTTTCAGGGAATCTTGATATGGCGCTCGCCATTCGAACAATGGTCGTAAAGGATGAAAAAGCATACGTTCAGGCAGGAGCGGGAATTGTTTATGATTCAGACCCAGTAGCTGAATATGAAGAAACGTTAAATAAAGCGAGAGCACTATTGGAGGTAATGAAATGATTGTACTAATTGATAATTACGATTCATTCACATATAACTTGTATCAACTGTTAGGTGAATGCGAGGAAGAAATTGTTGTCGTAAGAAATGATCAAATAACGATAGAACAGTTAGAAGGGATGAATCCAACAGGAATTGTGCTATCACCAGGACCAGGAAAACCAGAGGATGCTGGCATTTGTATCGAAGTGATTCGTCATTTTTATAAGAACGTTCCCATATTAGGTATTTGCCTTGGTCATCAAGCAATTATATCAGCATTTGGAGGAGACATTGTAAGAGCAGGACGCATTAAACACGGTAAAACATCACGTGTAAAACATAATGGAACTTCAATCTTTTCATATGTAACACAGCCATTAACGGCGATGCGCTACCATTCCCTTGTTGCAGCGCAAACGAGCTTGCCAGAGTGTTTTGACATACTAGCGACAGCGATGGACGATGGAGAAATTATGGCAGTTCGTCACAATTATTATCCGCTATTCGGATTACAGTTTCATCCGGAATCAATCGCGACAGAAGAAGGTGGAAAGTTAATACGTGCCTTTTTAACAGAAGTGAAGGAGGAGGAAAGAGTATGAATAACTATCTTCGTAAATTAGTGGAGGGACAACATTTAACAGAAGAGGAGATGTATAGAGCAGGGCTTCTTTTATTAAATGAAAACATATTGGAGAGTGAAATTGCAGCTTTCTTAGTATTACTGAAAGCGAAAGGTGAAACAGCAGAAGAAATATACGGCCTTGTTCGAGCTCTTCGTGAAAAGGCATTACCGTTTTCGAACCATATACAAGGAGCGATGGACAATTGTGGGACGGGTGGTGACGGTGCCCAAACGTTTAATATTAGTACAACATCGGCATTTGTACTGGCAGGAGCTGGCGTAAAGGTTGCAAAACATGGTAATCGAGCTGTTTCTAGTAAAACAGGAAGTGCAGATTTATTAGAAGAACTCGGTGTAAATATTAGCAGTACGCCAAACGAAATTGATCATTTATTAGAGCATGTCGGCATCGCATTTTTATTTGCACCAGCGATGCATCCAGCATTAAGACGCATTATGAAAATAAGAAAAGAATTGAATGTGCCGACGATTTTTAACTTAATTGGTCCTTTAACAAATCCGGTAAATTTAGAAACACAATTTGTCGGCATTTATAAACGAGATATGTTACTACCAGTTGCGCAAGTATTACAGAAACTAGGCAGAAAACAAGCGCTTGTCGTAAACGGAAGTGGATTTTTAGATGAAGCATCATTACAAGGAGAGAATTATGTTGTCATTTTGAAAGATAATGAAATAGTAGAAACGAGTATTGAACCTAAGAAATATGGTTTCTCAATAGTGAAAAACGAAGAGATTAGAGGCGGGGATTCGAAAGAAAATGCAAAGATTACGCTCGGAGTATTAAGCGGAGAAAAGAATGTTTACCGCGATACAGTTTTATTAAATGCAGGTCTAGCCCTTTTTGCAAATGGAAAAGCAGAAACGATTGAAGAAGGAATTACACTAGCGGCATATAGCATTGACTCTGGAAAAGCATTAGCCAAACTAAACTTATTAATTGCAGCAAGTAATGAAAAATTAGAAAGGGTGAATTAACGTGGGGACGATTTTAGATAAAATTGTAGACCAAAAGAAAAAGGAAGTTGCGGCATTATATGAAACGTATACGCCATTAAAAGAAAGTAGAAAGACACTTTCACTTGTAGAAGCATTACAGCAGTTTACTGTCATTGCAGAAGTAAAGCGAGCATCACCATCAAAAGGAGATATTAATTTACACGTTGATGTACGAAAACAAGTGAAAATATATGAAGAATGCGGCGCAGGAGCAGTATCTGTTTTAACAGACGGTCAATTTTTTAAAGGGTCGTTTCACGATTTACAAACGGCAAGAGCAGAAAGTAACATTCCGCTTTTATGTAAAGATTTCATAATTGATAAGATTCAAATTGATAGGGCGTATGAAGCTGGAGCAGATATTATTTTATTAATTGTAGCGGCGTTAACGAAAGAAAAATTAAAAGAGCTGTACAGCTACGTACTAGAAAAAGGATTAGAGGCAATTGTTGAAGTTCATGATGAGCAGGAATTAGAAATTGCAATTCAATTAAATCCGCACGTTATCGGTATTAACAACCGTAATTTAAAAACATTCGAAGTCGATTTAAGCCAAACAGAAAAGCTTGGAAAACGATTAAACGAGGAGAAATTACTTTGGGTTAGTGAAAGTGGGATTCATTCAAAGGAAGATATTATCCGTGTTAAAAAAGCTGGAGCGAAAGGTGTATTAGTTGGAGAAGCACTTATGACATCATCTTCTATTCATACCTTTTTTGAATATTGTAAGGTGAACATATGAAAGTGAAAATTTGCGGTATCACTGATGTTGAAACGGCAAAACGTGCTTGCGAATACGGAGCTGATGCACTCGGATTTGTTTTTGCAGAAAGTAAGCGGAAAATCACTCCAGTGCTAGCGAAAGAAATCATTCAGGAGCTTCCAACAAACGTGTTAAAGGTTGGTGTTTTCGTAAATGAATCAGTAGAAGTAATCGAGAAAATTGCAGATGATTGCGGGTTAACACATGTGCAACTACATGGAGATGAAGACAATCATCAAATCAGAAGATTGAATATTCCGTCTATAAAATCACTTGGGGTAACTTCAGAGAGTGATATGAAAAATGCTCAAACATATGAAACGGATTATATATTGTTTGATAGTCCGAAAGAAAAGTTTCACGGGGGAAATGGAAAGAAATTTTCATGGGAGTTACTCGCACATATGTCAAAAAAATTGCGAGAGAAAACGATATTAGCTGGTGGGTTAAACGCTCTTAATATAGAAGAAGCGATTCGAACTATTCAGCCATACATGGTCGATGTAAGTAGCGGAGTGGAGACAGAAGGAAAGAAAGATGTAGAGAAAATAAAACAATTTATTATAAAAGCGAAGGAGTGTTCCAAATGAATTACGCATATCCAGATGAAAAAGGTCACTACGGTATATACGGAGGACGATACGTTCCAGAAACGTTAATGCAATCTGTATTAGAACTAGAAGAAACATATAAAGAAGCAATGCAAGATGAAGGGTTTCAAAAGGAATTAAATCATTATTTAAAAACGTACGTCGGAAGAGAAACACCGCTTTATTTCGCTGAAAATATGACGAAGTATTGCGGCGGTGCAAAGATTTATTTAAAACGTGAAGATTTGAACCATACAGGAGCTCATAAAATTAACAATACAATCGGTCAGGCACTACTTGCAGTACGAATGGGCAAGAAAAAAGTTGTCGCTGAAACAGGAGCAGGACAACACGGAGTTGCAACAGCTACTGTATGTGCCCTACTCGGATTAGAATGCGTCATCTTTATGGGAGAAGAAGATGTGAGACGTCAAAAATTAAATGTGTTCCGAATGGAATTACTCGGAGCGAAAGTAGAAAGCGTAGCGGCAGGTAGCGGCACATTAAAAGATGCGGTAAACGAGGCGCTTCGCTACTGGGTTTCACATGTACACGATACACACTACATTATGGGATCCGTTCTTGGACCACATCCATTCCCGCAAATTGTTCGTGATTTCCAAAGTGTAATTGGGAAAGAAACGAAAAAACAATATGAAGCGTTAGAAGGGAAATTACCAGAGGCAGTCGTTGCATGTATTGGTGGTGGTAGTAATGCGATGGGCATGTTTTATCCGTTCGTACACGATGAAGAAGTCGCTCTTTACGGCGTAGAAGCAGCTGGGAAAGGTGTTCATACAGAAAAGCACGCAGCTACTTTAACGAAAGGAAGCGTTGGTGTTTTACACGGATCGATGATGTACCTTCTGCAAAATGAAGAAGGACAAATTCAAGAAGCACATTCTATTTCAGCGGGACTCGATTATCCAGGTGTTGGGCCAGAACATAGCTTGCTAAAAGATATTGGACGCGTTTCTTATAATTCAATAACAGACGAAGAAGCGTTAGAAGCATTTCAATTATTAACGAAAAAAGAAGGGATTATTCCGGCGTTAGAAAGCTCACATGCTGTCGCATACGCATTAAAATTAGCGCCGCAAATGAAGAAAGACGAAGGGCTTGTCATTTGTTTATCTGGCCGCGGGGATAAAGATGTAGAGAGTATAAAACGTTATATGGAAGAGGTGTAAAAAATGGGAGTAGAAAAAATTAAAGCAGCGTTTGAAAATGGTAAGAAAGCATTTATTCCGTACGTAATGGGCGGAGATGGTGGCCTTGAAAAATTAAAAGAAAGAATTTGTTTTCTAGACGAAGCAGGAGCAAGTATCGTTGAAATCGGTATTCCGTTTTCAGATCCAGTCGCAGACGGTCCAACGATTCAAAGAGCAGGGAAACGAGCGCTAGATAGCGGTGTAACATTAAAAGGCATTTTTCAAGCATTAATAGAGGTAAGGAAAAAAGTACAAATTCCGTTTGTACTCATGACATATTTAAATCCAGTACTCGCATTCGGAAAAGAACGATTCATCGAAAACTGTATAGAAGCAGGTGTAGACGGTATGATCGTTCCGGATTTACCGTATGAAGAACAAAATATTATTGCCCCGTTACTTCGAGAGGCAAACATTGCGCTAATTCCACTCGTTACAGTAACGAGCCCAATTGAGCGAATTGAAAAAATTACGAGTGAATCAGAAGGGTTCGTTTACGCTGTTACAGTAGCGGGCGTAACAGGAGTACGTCAAAACTTTAAAGGTGAGATTCATAGTTACTTAGAAAAAGTAAAATCACATACACATTTACCGGTAGTGGCAGGGTTCGGTATTTCAACGAAGGAACATGTAGAAGAAATGATTACAATATGTGATGGAGTAGTCGTTGGAAGTAAAGTTATCGAGCTGTTAGAAAATGAAAAACGAGAAGAAATATGTGAATTAATACAGGCAACAAAACAAAAAGAAGAGGCATAAGTCTCTTCTTTTTGTTTTACGTAATAAATGTTAAAATATACAGAAAATACATATAACTTAGAGGGTGAGAAAGCATGCTAAGACGGAAACTACTATATCTTCTTCTAACTGTACCATTATACGCTTGGCTCATTAGCATGACGAAAATAGAGGTGATGGCTCTATTTTTAGGATATGTATTCATCTTTTCCAACTTAAATCGCATTCAAGAGCAATCTATTTTAGAAATATGTATATTTTCGATTAGTATAGAACTATTTAGTATCGTTTCGATTGTATTATTAAACGAATTATTTCGCTGGATCCATTCATTTGAATTAATGAAATTTGGAAATGTTGTATTGCAAGTAATATGTGCTTATATTGTGTTTGTTGTATTAGACAAAATAGTTGGACAGCAGAGCGTTTTTCAGGATAAAAGAAAATGGGAGTGATTCAAAAAAGGAGCTAAATGGCTCCTTTTTTGAATCTGTAGTAAAAACAATTGAAAATTATGATATCTGTTATATAATAGTTAAAAATTGTATTTTTAATGAAAAGAGATGATAACATGGCCGTATTGTTGGCACTTATCCCAATTATGATGATTTTCATTTGTTTATTTTTATTTAAACAAACGTCATTAAGGTCCTCTTTAATTGCTTACGTTGTGTCTGTTGGAATCGTTTTACTCTCGCCAACGTTTCAACTAGGGATAAGTGAAACTGTGCACGCAACGATTAAAGGTTGGTTAATTTGTTTTATTGTCGGGTACGTGTTGTTTTTCGGTATTTTTTTATTTCACCTCATGAACAAAATGGGGTACATCGATCAAGTAGCACGTTTTCTAGAAGAAGTGACGCACGATCGTTTATTACAAATGCTCCTTATGTGTTTTGGTATTTGTCCGCTAATCGAATCAGTAAGTGGATTCGGAATTGGCTTCATGGTTGCAGCACCTATCTTTCTATCATTAGGCTATAAACCGTTTCAAGCTGTACTACTTTCATTTATTGGTTTACTAGCTAGTTCATGGGGCGCAATGGCAACTGGTACGATTATCGGTTCGCAGCTTATAAATATGCCGCTTACAACACTTGGCACAAATACGGCACTACTAAGCATTCCGATGTTTGCTTATTTCGTCATCCTTTCTTTACACGTTGTTGGTGGTTGGCAGGCTGTTATTGAAAAGTGGAAAGAAGGATTCGGTTTCTTTCTATTATTTTCTCTCGGAATCTATCTTTCTAACGCATACGTAAGTGTTGAACTAGCAGGTATATTAAGTTCCATCGTTACAATTGCATTTGGCTTTCTTATCATTAAATTAAAAGGGAAAAATGAACAAAATTTAATGACAGAACATGCTGCGGCAACGGAGAGAGAAGTATCTATTATAAAAATTATTAGCCCTTATATATTCCTAACAGTTTGTATTTTACTTTCTCGCCTCGTACCAGCATTACATGATGTATTCAGATCATATGCAGTCCTTGATTTAAAATCATACTCTTATAAACTGGAGCTACTATATTCACCAGGATTTTGGCTCGGTATGACTTGCTTATTTACTATTATTTTCTTCCGCATTCCATCTCATATTATTAAACAATCACTCTCGCAAACGATAAAACAATGGATTCCTTTTGCGATTACAACGACAATGTTTATCACCATTTCAGAACTAATGGGTGCATCTGGCATGCATTCATTACTGGCAAAAACAGCTGGTGAAACATTTGGAACATTTTTCGTTTTCGTTGCTCCGTTTATCGGCGGAATCGGTGGCTTTTTAACAGGTAGTAACGCAGGATCAAATGCGATGTTCATAAAACTACAAATGCAAACTGCGCAAAACGTAGCACTCCCTTGGCAATACGTTACAACACTGCAAAACACCGCATCATCAGTAGCGACAATCGCTTGCCCGTCACGGATTACGTTAGGTGCTTATTTATGTAATATACCGTATCGTGAAAATGAACTATTAAAGAAGACGACGTTAATGATTTTTGGTGCGGTGTTGCTTGTAGTGGTAGAGGTTATTTTTTGGTATCTGTTGAGAAAATAAGAAATCCTCCTGAGAAAGGAGGATTTTCTTTTTATATGGATAATGCCTTAAGTATGAAAAGCTTCTACTAAATGAATAGGAGATGAAATGTATGCCCCTAAAAAACTACGGCGTGTTAAAAGGTACAGTTATACAATCAAAGATTGGAAAAGGGAAAACACCTCATTATCAAGTTCATTTACAAGGCGAAGCAGGAGTAGATTATCGTATTGCAATTAACGTGAAATCGCAAAGTTATCCGTCAGAGGTTTTATATTTTGCGAGTACCGATATTCGGTCAGAGGCGATTCACATTTTACCGACATTACCATTCGGTTTTACAGAAGTTAAAAACAATGAGCCGAAAGTAGCTTTAGACTACGTAAGAGGTAATGTATTTGATTCGAAGCAAATGATTCCTTTACCAGCTGAAAAAGCAGGAGTGGATAATGATTTAAATGAAAAAATAGAGCGTTATATAAAACGAGCGGTAGAAGAAAAAGCAATTATTTATGCGTTCGGTGAAAGATGGGGACCAGAAGAAAATACACCTGATTCTTACTTTCATTTCGAGCCAGGAAACGGTATACACGATATTCATATGAATCAAGGGAATGTAGAGAAATGGAAAGGTGATAATGGTATATGGCAAGACGGGGGAATACTTATTCACTTTGAAAAGGAAGAAGAATGGATCGGTATCTTTCTTGCCTTCCAATCACAGTCATGGTGTACTGATGAAGAAGGACATGCTCGTGTTCCGGTTGAGCATTGTGATTATAAGGGAAATAAATGATGAGAGGAGGGCGTTCAAAACGAACGCCCTCCTCTTATTTTATAAAACCCAAAACTAACAAGTGTAGAAATACAAGAGAACAGCAGAGCCACACTAGAAAACGCAATGAGGTACATATTATACTTCATCACTTTTCCAATGAGCTGGTTACTGTCGTACTGAAATAGTCCTGCTATTATGTTGAATAAAAATAATACGATAAACATGACGATAACACCGTCTATTGATCCTTTAATATCTGGTTTACTTAAAGCGATATGTGCAGAAATACAAATGGCGATAAATAAAAATAACCAAAAAGAAGGATTTAATAAATTACTTATTGTAAATAAGCTTTTCAATAATACAAACGTCGATAAAAGCATGTTTTGAACCATTTCTATATTAATAGAAGTAGAAGCGATTGTTTTTTCGAGGGTTGTATTAAATAAGAAATATGAATTTGGTACGAAATAGCGCATTAAAAGGATTAACGCAGTAATACCGGAAATAATAGGACCGATTCCAATGAAGAAGTTCCCAATTCGTTGATATACACTTTTTTGATTGTATTGATGTTGTACGTAGCCTAAAGCACCTTGGCTTGTATCTGTTGGGAAAAACTGCGTTGCTACAATTTTATGACGAAATAGTACACACATAATGGCATGTCCAAGTTCATGAATAGGAACACCAATCCACGCCGTTAAAAGGAATCCTTTTCTTCCGAAAGCTCTCGACCAATACATGCGTGTGAGAGATTCTAAATAACCTAATAGAAATCCAATTACAATGATAACGCCAATTAAAGAAAATAATTGGATTACGCTTGTAAGGAGTATTTGAAAAATTGAGTTTACTAATTCCATTACCAGTCATCCAATCTGTTAAAAATGTTATTTGTTCTGTTTCATAATAGCATTATTTTTCAAGATTGCTAGCACATATATTTTCATTTGAAAGAAGGATTTCATAATCTTTTTCTTGTAGTCATGTTTTATGTACAAAGTCATATATTGAATTTGTAACACCCTATATGGTATCTGCTTAAGGGGGGGGATGCGATAATGAAATGTCCGGCGTGTCATACGGAAAATACAGCAGAGGCAAAATTTTGCGGGAATTGTGGACATTCGTTGACGGAGGAAGCCGTAGCGAGTGGTGCACAGGAGGAAGGTGAGCAACAAGCACGCGTAGCACCAGCAGAGGAAACTCGATCAAATGAAACGGTAGAGCAAGCGAAGCGGTTTGCAAGTGGCTACTTTCAGTTTTTTAAACACGCATTACAAGCACCGACAGCTATTATGAAAAGTGGCAAGGTTGAAGTACGAAATGGAATTGTAAGTCTTGTTCTTATTTGTTTTTTAGGGGCATGTATTTTTTATAGAATGATGAGTGCTGCAGCAGCTGTTACGAAAACATTTGCACCAGATATATCTACTCCTACATTCTTTTTGGACTCTGTAACGGTCTTTTTATTTTTACTTATTTTAACTTTATTTGTCGGATTTATTATTTTTGTCAGTGGGAAGATGATGAAATCATCTTTTTCGTTTCTTGAAGTATTTGGAATATGGGGAACGATAGCAACTCCGGTAATTGCTATATTAGTGCTTTCTTTTCTGTTTAGCTTTTTATTAATCTTTTTCTTACCAATTTTATTAGGGCTGGCTACAACATATATGGGAATTAGTATAATTGTAGCTACAGTAAAACTAGATAACGGTGGATTAGATCTTGTTTACACTCTTTTTATCGCAAATATTTTCATTGGAATTGCAACATTCATTGTACTGTGGTCTTACATTAGCACGATAATTCAAACCTTTACACAGGGATTAAAGGGCCTCTAAAGAAAAGGTGGTTGAATGGATGAATGTATGTACAAAGTGTGGGACTCAGCTTGAAGATGGTGTGCAATTTTGTCAAAGCTGCGGGAGGAAGAGGGAGAGTCTTGCAGTAAAGAAGAAAATGAGCAGCGGTACAAAGGTTGGCATTACAATTTTAACATTACTTGCTGTAGTGATTGTTGGACTGTATTTGTACGGATCATCGTATTATAAGCAGGCGGCACAAGTAGATCGGATCATTACTATTTTACAAGAGAGGAACGGGGAGAAGTTAGCTGAAATCGTCACGGCAGATGATCCATCAGTTACTGTAACGAGAGAGAGTCTAATGCCACTATTTTCGTATATAAAAGAAAATTCATCTTATGTGAATGAATTGAAAGAACAGTTGAGGATAGGTGAAAAACAAGGGAACGGAATCGAAAGAGCAGACTTTTCGTTAACGAAAGACGGAAAGTATTTCTTTTTATTTGATCGGTATAAATTGAAAGCGAAGACGTATTATACGACATTGCTTACAAATGAAAAAGGTACATCTTTAAAAATGAACGGAAAAGAAATAGATAAAACAGATGACAAAAAGTTTGAGAAGCAATATGGACCGTTTCTTCCAGGAACTCAAGTGTTTCAAGCAGAATATAAAAATGATTATGTGAAACTATCACGTGAAGAAAAGGTTGTACTTATGAAACAAGGTCAAAATAACGTAACGATAGATTTAACGTTGCAAGGACAATATATTACGGTTCAAACGAACGTGCCTGGTGCAACATTGTATGTGAATCAAAAACCAGTTACAGCGCTGGCAGGAGAAGAAATTACATGGGGGCCTGTAGCAACTGATGGAAGTGCGACGATTTATTTAGAACGAAATGGAGAAAGTGGAAGGGAAACGACAAAGGTAGAAACGGTAACGGCACTTTCGTCTTATAATCTTCCATTCGAAAAGAAAAGTGCGGAAAAAACAGTTGTTTACAATGTTACTCCGCCGCCTACGACTCGGTATGTATATAATGGTTTCATCTTCCCGGATAGTGATATTCGAAAACTAACGAGTGCAGAATTAACATATTTATCGAAAGAACAGTTGAAAATTGCTAGAAATGAAATATACGCAAGACATGGAAATATTTTTCAAACGAAAGATATGCAAGCGTACTTTTCAAAACAGTCTTGGTATAGAGAAAATCCGTATTTTTCAGGAACGTTAACCAATATTGAATCCTATAATGTGGAACTGATTAAAGCAAGAGAATAAACATGTGAAAAAGGTACAGTGCATAGCTGTACCTTTTCTATGGTTTTTTAGCTGAACCAGGATCCCTTGAAAAAAAGATATGAAAGAGGAATGTGACTTTACTTGCTCCTCCTGATGTACTTGCTTGCACATCAGATAATGCACTAGATGTTAACACACCTTCAGAATGAGGCGGTACCACTATTTTGAGGGCATCATCTGATTCTGATGATGCAGTAACTGTTATTGTATCATCAGATAAGTTTAAAATTTTTACAGTACCGATTGGTAAGATAGACTTGCCAGCGTGTGATGCTGAAGCGAAGTGAGAGCCTTTCCAAATCGTTTGTGCGAAGGTTTCATCATTAGATAACCAAGCGCGAGCGCTGTATAATGTTGCGTTAATGGAAAATTCTTGGTCAAGTGACACGGCGGGTTTCGGTTCTTGCGGTTCCTCTGGAGTTTGAGCGAGAAGGCCGGCACACATATATGTTTCACCTACTTTCGATAGTTACTGTTATAGCATATTAAACATGTTATTTATAAGACACGACGGCTACCTATTCAGGCATAGGTTTGTGCACCAAATTTGAAGATGAAATTATCTTTCTTTACAATGGAAGTAGGTGTTATTTCTGAAAAATATGGAAAACGTAAAGAGTATGTAGAAAAGAAGGAGTGGTAAAGTGAACTATGTCATTATTGGCGGAGATGCAGCTGGTATGAGCGCAGCTATGCAAATTGTTAGAAACGATGAAAATGCAACTGTTGTAACGTTAGAAAAAGGTGAAATTTATTCGTACGCGCAGTGTGGGTTACCATATGTCATTAGTGGTGCTATCGCTTCAACGGAAAAATTAATTGCGCGTAATGTGAAGACGTTTCGTGATAAATACGGAATTGATGCGAAAGTACGACATGAAGTAACGAAAGTAGATACGGAAAAGAAAGTGGTGTACGCAGAGCATACGAAGACGAAAGATATTTTTGAATTTCCGTACGATCGTTTATTAATTGCAACTGGCGTACGTCCTGTTATGCCAGAGTGGGAAGGTCGAGATTTGCAAGGCGTTCATCTTTTAAAAACAATTCCAGATGCTGAGCGTATATTAAAAACGCTAGAAACGAATAAAGTTGAAGATGTAACCATTATTGGCGGTGGTGCGATTGGACTGGAGATGGCAGAAACATTCGTCGAACTTGGTAAGAAAGTAAGAATGATTGAGCGAAATGATCATATCGGTACGATTTATGATGCAGATATGGCTGAATATATACATAAAGAAGCAGATAAACACAATATTGAAATTTTAACGAATGAAAATGTGAAAGCATTTAAAGGAAATGAAAGAGTGGAACAAATTGAAACGGATAAAGGTACGTATAAAGCAGATCTTGTTTTAGTATCGGTTGGAGTGAAGCCGAATACTGATTTTCTTGAAGGAACAAATATACGTACAAATTATAAAGGGGCAATCGAAGTAAATGCATATATGCAAACGAATGTGCAGGACGTATATGCAGCTGGTGATTGCGCAACACATTACCATGTTATAAAGGAAATTCATGATCATATCCCGCTCGGAACGACTGCCAATAAACAAGGGCGACTTGCTGGACTGAATATGCTTGATAAACGAAGAGCATTTAAAGGTACGTTAGGTACAGGTATTATTAAATTTATGGATTTGACGCTTGCAAGAACAGGTTTAAATGAAAAAGAAGCAAAAGGGCTACATATTCCGTATAAAACAGTCAAAGTAGACTCCACAAATATGGCGGGCTATTATCCTAATGCGAAACCACTTTACTTGAAATTATTATATCGTTCTGACACGAAACAATTATTAGGTGGACAAGTAATTGGAGAAGAAGGTGTAGATAAACGAATTGATGTGATCGCAATGGCACTTTTCAATAAAATGAGCATTCACGATTTAGAAGATGTCGACTTAAGTTACGCACCACCATATAACAGCGTTTGGGATCCAATTCAGCAAGCGGCAAGGAGAGCAGAATAGCACTTTTTAAGTGCTATTTTTTTCGTTAAAGGGGAATCATTATTTTTGGCGAAAGAAGCGAATTGGAAATAGTTATATATAGGGAAGGGGATCATTAAAAATGTTTGTAACACTTCAAACAGTTCAAGAATCAGAAAAAGAAATATTACGTAATTTATATGCACTATATCTTCATGACCTCTCTACATTCACTCCTAATATAAAGATTGGGGCAAATGGATTTTTTGAATACGAAGATTTGTACATGTTTTGGGAAAATGACGGAATCACTCCGTATTTTATTAAAAGTAATAATGATATTGTAGGATTTTTATTACTACTGGAACGTCCATTTTTGAAAAAAGAAAATGACTTTTGTATTAATGACATTTTCATATTGAATCAGTACAAGGGAAAAGGAATCGGTAAACAAGTTATTGAGAATGTACTAAAAGAGAAACGAGGACAATATTTCGTTATCGAACTTGTGAAAAATGTACCAGCTGTTTCTTTTTGGAAGAAAGTATATAGGGAGCTAAACATCGAATTTGATGAAAAAACACAGTTAATCGATGATGAAGAATGTCTCGTTCAAACGTTTAAAATATAATGAAATCGGTGCCTCTAGTAGATTAATTTGAAATTTAACTTTATCCTGCATTAACGGGCAGTAAGACCCCCACCTCAAAATTCAGCGAAAGCAAAGAAGCTAAGTGGGGGGCGGGCTGCTCGTAAAAGCCCGATTGGTGAAGGCTGATAATCAGTGGGGGATGAAGAAAACCCCCACTAATTAAAGTTTCATTTTATTTCGAATATACCGTTCGCCCTTGAAAACATAGTACTTATCGCTTATATTTTCATATAGTATTTATTTTTTAATAAAGCAATGATCGAACCAGGGGGCACAGTATGGCAATTAACATGAAAACAATCGAAGAATGGATTGCTGAATCAAACGCAAGACAAGAAGAAGACTTTGGAAACGTTGTTGAAGAAATGAAAGAAGTATGCGTCGGACTTGATAATGCGACATTAATTTATACGAAAAATGTATTTTGTTTCGGTAAGAAAGTAGAAGTATTGTTCTTCTTCCAAGATCATGTCGTGATTGGACAAGAAAAAGATGAATATGTTGAAATCGAAAAATTAAAGTATGAAGCAATTACACATAGCAACTTAAAAACAAATGACAAAAATACAACGTTAGAATTAAAGTTTGCTAACGGACAATCTATCAATTTAGATAGTTTAAATGATAACTACGGTACGAAAAATTGGTTATTCGCGAGACAAATTAAGAGTATTTTTAAATTAATCTAGTAAAAAAGCACGCCGTCCACCGGCGTGCTTCTAATTACGCAAATCCCCTTTTAACCAATTCCGCGCTCGATACGCCCCAACAGGAATTTGAATGAGAGACGTTTCATTTCCAGTATCTATCCCGTATAACTGATCACATGAATTTGTATTAAAACTTAGTAATGGATGCCCGCCCATCCCCATCGCGGTTGCGGCGAAAACGAGTTTATGAACGAGTATGCCAGCTTCCATTTGGTGAATACGGTATCCTCTATAGCCTAATGCATTTGTATAGTAATCTTTCTTTCCGACTACATGTAGGCAAAGCGGTACTTGAAAAAGATTTACGTTATCCATCGTCATACTGGATTGAAGGGGATAACGAAGGTCTCCATATCGAAGTGGCTGTATGGAATGTGTTTTACTGTTATAAGAATAAGCACCGTTCTCTATATCTTTTACGTTATAAAAACATCCATATAATGAGACCCGTGCATTTTCATTTACATACTGACCATCAAGGTCGTTGTAATAAGGGAAGGAGAGACTCGCTTCTTGTAGTAAAGTAGCGAGCTCGGCTGTATCCCATTTCGTGAAAGTAAAGTCAGCATCAGGGGAATACCGTTCTTTACAAAGTTGTAAGAAATCATACGATAACCGTTCTACTTGCGGCAACTGTACAGCGTGCGCATGATGTTGATAGTGCTCTTCATGATGTAGTGTTTGGAAGTGTGCTGTCGATTCAATCATAGAAGCTTCATTGATTTTTGTTAACATTGGATATTCATTTACATGTTTTGAGCGAACGAAATGTTCGTGTGCTAACGGCGGAATTTGCTGTAACAACTCATGAGAAGTAACTGTTTTATTTTCACGGTAATCATTGTGAAACCAATTCGTTTGCGGTTCTGTACTTAAAGGAACGACAGCATACACACTTTCTTCGCCTTCTGACAGTCCGAGTAAATGATTGATTGCACGGTCTAGAAACTGAAAGTATACGCCATTTGTGTAACCGAATTGTTTGGCACATGCAAGTAATTGTCCGATGAGAACACCACTATCTAATCCTTGAAGTCGATACGAAAAATTATTGTATTTAAAGTAGTTTTTCCAAAACATAGTGGATACGAATGCAGCGCCAAAACAAGACTGTATGTTACAACGGTTGCCAAGTGCTTCTGTAATGTAAGAATCGAAATTTCCTTCGCGAAGTAAAATAAGTCGGTGGTGCGCAGCGTCGTAATGGTAAATACCGTCTGGATAATCATCGATCTTTAAATATATATACAATTCATTTGGATATAAAGCGCCGCCTGAAGGGATAGATCTTCGGAATAAAATTTTTTCGCTATTTAGCTGACATAACTGTGTTAAACCAAATGAGGACCAAAGGTAATGACCAATCTCCTTCAAAGTAGGTGTAGTAGAAGAGTTAGGTAAAGATAATGGGATTTCTAAAGAGAGAGGAATGATAGGTACATTTCGGTATAATTTATAAGGAAGCGGTGCATCTTCCCAGTCCACTTCATGATTCGGCATAATTTCATCGATAGAAAAATGGAGATGATGTAAAAAAGTATCCAGCTGCATAAAATCCCCTCCTTTACTATGGAAACGGATGCGGATGTGGATTTAATTGTTCATTCGTTAAAGGTTCGTTTGTATATCCAAGTGTCATCGGCACAGTATATACTCTATCCAGTCCTGTAACTCGAATGAGATGGTGACCGAACGTCATCGGTAACATGCCTGGAATAATGACTTTTACGCAATGTAATCCGTTTTTTTCTATAAGAGGTACTGTTTGATCTACAACGATTACGTCAAGTCCAGATTGCTGCAGGCGGTTTAAAAGTTGATGAAGATCGGATGTTAAATCTAGATCAACTGATTGTAATGCATTCATTTCTTGGAACGATTGCACCGGGGCATCGTCACGTAAAAGAAAGTGAAGACGTTCTTCTGCTTCTTTTAATCCGTACAGCATACTATGGTCTTCCATTTTATTTACGAGATAAGGGTCTTGTAAGCAGTTTTCGTAGTGCTCTCTTTTTTGTTCGAGTTCATCGTCTGCTATTAGTAACATGCCTGCTATTTCATGGATGGCACTCTTTAAAGCGCGGACAGGGTCTAAATGAGAGCCTCCCGCACAAACAACGTTCATTCCATTTTCACGCGTATTTTTCGCAATTACCCATAAGCTTGGGATACCGTGTTCCATCGTTGCGTTAAAAGCATGTAATTCATACCCAGTAATCGTGTACAGCCGCTGAATCATTAATTGTAATTCCGTATCATTTGCTGAACTAAGATCAAGGCGAGGGAGAGGTAATTCGGCATACCAAGTGAGCAAAAAGGCGTCACGCTCTACAATTTCTAAAATGCCATGAAAAATTGCTTCTTCTAAACTACCACCAATTGCACATCCATTTGATGTTTCATACACGAAAGCATCTCGATGACCGAGGCTATAATAAGCAATTGATTCAGGAACTAAAAGTGGCCGGTTTTGTAATAAAGAGTAGCCCCATACCCAGTTTTGTTCATAGTCAGGATCAAACGGTTTAAACGGAAAACTATTACGATTATAATGTTCATTTGTATGTACACCGAGCAAGAGGGGATTAAGTGCATGATCCTCTAACTCACGAAAACTGCCGTGTACATTTGTCTTTTTTCCTCGAGGTGACATACCACAATATCGTTCTAAACCTTCTAAAATAGCAGTCGCTTCACTCATTGCAAATGAATGAGTTCGGCCTGCAACACCTTCATTTCCAAACATTAATGGCATGTTTATAATAACGTCAGCAAATGGTAATAAAGAATGCTGCATTTTTCCGTTCAACATACCGACGCGATAATCTAAATAATCTCTCGTTAAAAATGTGTTTAGTTCATGAATGGAACGACAGCGATATGCTGCTTCGCTTGTTTTTAAGCTCGGTTGTAACGAAATCGCTGCTGCATCTGCCGTATCATCAGGCAAATTGCTACATACAGGGCAGAGCGGATCGGGAAGAAAAGAATGCCGCGTACATTGCAGTGTTTGTAAGTTTAGTAAAATGAGTTCATTTTCTAAAGAAGAATGGTTATGAGTTAATATTTTCTCTGTTTCTGCACGAATAAGATGGCACATTTGTAACATACCATTTTGGGTGGCACGTACATCACGCCTTGTTACATTATCTGCCTTTAACGCATATTTCCGCTGTAGTGCCCACATTTCTTGTTGATCAAATCCAGCGATAAATCGGCGTCCATCAGAGCAGTTGGAACAGCCAGTTGCAAGAGGATGAATGTAAGGACCGATAATACCTTCACCAAATGAAGTGAATGCACGTAGCCATGGAATATGATTCGATCGAAACATTAGCTCGGCATCATGATGAATAGTAGAAGGAGAGCCATCATGTAATACGAGAGCGAGATGAATATTTTCAGGGAGTTCTTCTGTAAGGTTATGTTGGCGAATGATAGAATATTGTTTGCATAGTTGATCATGTACATAGTTTGCAAGTAAGCCATCTCCTATAAGCAATATATTTTGAGTCATAGACTGTCCTCCTTTGCAATTAATACACCGTACACACCATCTAAGTTTTCTTTCAAAAATGATTCAATGGCTAAATCAAACACGAATGGATAAAAATTATGTTCTTCTAAATGTTGCAAGGCAAGCTGCACAGATTGCACACCTGGAACTTCTTCTTCCGCTTGTATTTCCACTCTAAAAGAATCCGTGTCATATAAAATAATAGAGGATTCAGGCAAGATATTAGCTCTGTAAGGAGTCTCTTCATTTTGAATATGAAGTAGTGATAGTTGTAGTGCGTTTCGTAAGGCTAACGTCATATTAATATTAGATGCACCGTACCAGCGATCATTTATACCGACCCAAACGACAGGAAAGCTGAGAATCTCTTCACTCATTGCTATTTTAGGAGGTTCATGAATTGTAGAGAGAGCATCGTAATAAAATCTACAATGTTTATCATGAATTGCAGTTAAATCAATCGTCGTAATTTCTTCTAGCATATGTGACTGCCGCTCATACAATTTATTATTTAAATGTTGTTGTAGCGCCCGGTATACACCTTCTGTCATCGTTTCTCCAGCGCCAATACCGATATCATTATGTTCAGGAATAAGGCGGTGCATAATTTCCGCTACATATGTTTCAATTCCTGCTAAACCAGCTTCTCGGCGCGCTTCATTATGAGTTAAACCACCACAAGTCATAAGAGGCAGGAGGGAAGCAGGACCATCTGATAGTGGAGTAGCTACTTGAATATGGCATTGTGATAACGGTAATTGATATGAATCTTGTTCATCCCATACATGGAATAAACCAGCTTCTTTAGAAGTTAATGAGTCGAAAAAGCGGAATAAATCAGTTGAGGTATGTTGGTTGGACCGCTGCTCAAGTTGTTCAGAAAGATTTTCTATCGTATCAATTGTAAAACTTTCATCAGTTGCGAGAGGATGTTTTATAAAAGGATGCCATGCTCCTTCGAGTGTTTCGTAATTTAATAAAAAGAATTGTGGTTCTTTTTCTCGGTAAGAATCATCAGCGACATGCTTAAGTAATTCAAATACGATTATATTTGCTAACATTGCAGATGGAAGTGGTGAAAATGATGCTGATGAATGTTCATTTTGTAAAGTCGTTTCATGTAGCCGATGCCATGCGGATTCCCAGCATTCTTCACGATTAGCTGTTACGATAGGGCCGGCTATACCAAGTGCTGATAAACAGACGGCAGGTATGAAGTTCTTTCCTACTTCTCTACAAATCGTGTGAACTGCTCTTAGGCCTTCAATATCTCCATTTTGAGAAACATACAAAATCCAGTCGAAAGGCTCGAACACTTCATGCAGGGGACGATCAATTGTCGTATCTATTTCCTGAACTAGGACATGATCATCAACTTCATGTGCAAGTTCTACTAGCTCATGAATGCGATCGTAATTTGTTTCCTCATAATCTGTAACAAGGTAATGAAAGGTAGGTAATCCTGATTCTAATAAAGAAGAAACTAAGGAAGTAAGCATATCTCCAGAACCAATTATAAGGACGTTTGCCGCGCGATACGTTTCGAATTTTAGAGCGCCTGAATGAGAATCAGCTTCTAAAAATTCAATTTGTGAAGCGTATCTATCAAGTAATGCGCTATTTAATTCATGAGGTGCATCTTGACTTACATCCCGAACGAAACCATTTTCATATAAAATCTCTCCAATTTCAAATACACGATTTTGATAGGGGAGAGGGAGACCATCGGTTATTTCTGCTAAAGAATAATTCCCGTTAAACATTGGCATTAATTTTTCAATCCAGTTGTAAATTCCATCACCGTCCATACGAAATGAACTGGCATTATTTCGAAAATAGACACCCCCGTTTGAGTCGGGGAGGAAAAAAGTATCCTTATTTGCTTTAAGTTTTGCATCAATTGGAAGGTTATTCATTTTAATCCTCCTTACGTTCTAGGCATACATTATTAGCTTATGTAATGAAATTTGTCCCATATGAATGCAATAAAAAAAGGCTGTAGAATAATTCATTCTACAGCCTGTAATAGATTATTAATCTATCAACCTTCTAATAATAATGATTTTGGATCTTCAAGCATATCTTTAACAGCAACAAGGAAGCTAACTGCTTCTTTACCATCAACAATACGGTGATCGTAAGATAAAGCGATGTACATCATTGGACGGTTTTCCATACGTTCTGCATCAATTGCAACTGGACGTACTTGGATTTTGTGCATTCCTAAAATACCTACTTGTGGGCTGTTTAGGATTGGTGTTGACATTAGAGAACCGAATACACCACCGTTTGTAATTGTGAATGTACCACCTTGTAACTCTTTTAATGAAAGTTTGTTATCGCGTGCTTTCATACCTAAATTACGAATTTCGCTTTCGATTTCAGCGAAGTTTAATTGGTTAGCATCGCGTACAACTGGAACAACTAATCCATCTGGAGCTGCTACTGCAATACCGATATCATAGAATTTTTTAATGATAAGCTCATCGCCTTGAATTTCAGCATTTAATAATGGGAATTGTTTTAATGCTGCAACAACTGCTTTTGTGAAGAATGACATGAAGCCAAGACGTACATCATGTTTTTTCTCGAAAGCATCTTTACGCTCTTTACGTAATTCCATGATTGCAGTCATATCAACTTCGTTAAATGTTGTTAACATTGCAGATGTTTGTTGAACTTCTACAAGGCGTTTTGCAATTGTTTGACGGCGGCGGGACATTTTCACGCGCTCAACTGGTTTTTCGAATTCCGTTTTTGCAACTGGAGCAGGAGCTGGACTTTTTGGAGCAGCTGGTGCTTCTTTTGGTGCGGCAGCATGAGCTTGTACATCGTGTGGTCTCACACGTCCAAGTGGATCTGTGCTACGTACGTCGTTTAAGTCGATACCTAATTCACGAGCCATTTTTCTAGCAGCTGGTGATGCGATAGGACGGTTCGTATTCGGTAAACCTTGTAAAGTTGTAGTTTGCTCAGCATTTGGTGCCGCAGCTTTCGGTGCTTCAGTTGTTTCTTGTTTTGGCTGTTCAGCAGCCGGTGCAGGTGTACTTACTGCAACTGGTGCTCCGTTTGCATCTAAAATTGCGATAGTTGCACCAACTTCAACTGTATCCCCAGGTTCGCCTAGTAACTTCGATACAATACCTGAATCTTCTGCAATGATTTCTACATTGACTTTATCAGTTTCAAGCTCAACAACGCTGCCACCTTTCTCAACTTTGTCGCCTACGTTGATAAGCCATTGTGAGATAGTTCCTTCAGTAATAGATTCTGCAAGCTCAGGTACTTTAATTTCGATCATTTTAAATGTCCTCCCCTTATTTGCCTAACGGTGTGTTTTTTCTTCTTTTGTCTTCGGTAATCTCCATTTGTTAGCCTGCCCCCGGGCAGAATATCTGTCCGGGGAGCAAGCTAGAAACCTTCATTATTACTTTCAGTTGCTGAAAACTTCAATTTCTTGTTTATCTTGACGGAAGTTATACTTCACATCTAAAGCGTGTGCAACAATTAGTTCTTGCTCAGCTTTGTGAGCGAATGGATCGCCACCAGATGGGCTAGAGCGATCTGGGCGTCCAATGTAACCTGTTTTCACTTTATCTCCAGCAAGTTCAAACAGAATTGGAGCCATGTAATGCCATGCGCCCATATTACGAGGTTCTTCTTGAACCCAAATAATTTCTTCTAAGTTTTTAAAGCGTTTAATAATAGATTGAACTTTCTCAGCAGGGAATGGGTACAGCTGTTCAATACGAACGACATGAACTTCATCTAAGTTATACTCATGTTTACCAGACTCAATTTCTGCTGCTAAGTCAATCGCCATTTTACCTGTGCTTAAAACAAGACGTTTTACTTTAGTTGGTTTCATGCCAAGGTTTTCTTGTTCTAGAGCAGGTTGGAAACGTCCTTCGCTTAACTGACTAGCAGTTGAAAGCGTAAGTGGGTGACGTAATAAACTCTTTGGCGTCATCAATACTAATGGTCGAACAGCGTCTGTTCCTAAGATAGATGCTTGACGACGTAAAATATGGAAGTATTGTGCCGCGCTCGTTAAGTTTGCAACTGTCCAGTTATTCTCAGCGGCTAACTGTAAGAATCGCTCTGGACGTGCACTAGAATGCTCTGGTCCTTGACCTTCATAACCGTGCGGTAATAGAAGAACTAAACCAGATTTTTGACCCCATTTTGCTCTTCCTGCTGAAACATATTGATCAAATAATGCTTGCGCAGTATTTGAGAAGTCACCATATTGCGCTTCCCACATAACAAGAGTTTCTGGAGCGAATACGTTATAACCATACTCGTAACCAACAACAGCAGCTTCTGATAACGGACTGTTATGAACAGAGAAGGATGCATTAATGTTTGGTAAGCGATGTAATGGTGAATATGTTTCATTTGTATCAGTATCGTGTAATACGATATGACGGTGCGCGAATGTACCACGCTGTGAATCTTGACCAGTTAAACGAATTGGCGTACCTTCTTGTAAAATAGAAGCGAATGCTAATGACTCAGCAAGTGCCCATTCAATTTTACCGTTCTCTTCAAGAGCGTCTTTACGGCGTTCAAGAATTTTCTTTACTTTCGGATATACGTTAAAGCCTTCTGGCCAAGATAGTAGACCTTCATTAATTGCACGAAGTGAGTCAATCTCAACACCAGTATCAATTGGCTGAATGCCTTTTGCAACAACATCTGGCACTTTAACGTCAATTGTTGCAGCGCTCGTATCAGCTGGCGGTACTTGTGCATAGTCAGATTTTAATTGCTCTTGTATAAACTGAGTCATTGTTTCAACCTCATCTGCATTTAGAACACCAGCAGCTTGTAATTGATCTGCATAAATAGCTCTTACAGTTGGGTGATTTTTAATCTTTTTGTACACTTGTGGTTGCGTAACTGCTGGGTCATCCATTTCGTTATGACCGTAGCGGCGGTAACCAATTAAATCGATTAAGAAGTCTTTTTTGAACAATATACGATATTGAATCGCAAGGTTAGCAGCAGCAAGACAAGCTTCTGGATCATCAGCGTTCACGTGAACAATCGGAATATCGAAACCTTTTGCAAGGTCACTTGAATATTTCGTAGAACGAGAATCATAGCTATCAGTCGTAAAGCCAACTGCATTGTTTGCGATAACATGAATTGTTCCGCCTGTTTGGTACGCGTTCAATCTGCTTAAGTTCAACGTTTCAGATACAATACCTTGACCAGGGAATGCAGCATCACCATGAACTAAAATTACGAATGATTTTGAAGTATCTTGTTCTGGAAGACCAGATTTTTTACGATTCTCTTGAGCCGCACGTGCAAAACCTTCTACAACAGGGTTAACGAACTCAAGGTGACTTGGGTTATTTGCTAATGTAACGCGAGTGCTAACTTCTTCGTTACTAACGACTTGTTCTCTACCTAAATGGTATTTCACGTCACCAGTCCAGCCAGAATTTGCCACTGCGCCTTCTGTTTTTGCATGTTTGAACTCAGCAAACATGTGACTATATGGTTTTTCTAATACGTGTGCAAGTACGCTTAGACGACCGCGGTGAGCCATACCAATCATGACATCTTCTACGCCGCCCTTTGCACCTTCGAGAACAATTTCATCTAGAACAGGTACAAGCATATCAACGCCCTCGATAGAGAAACGCTTTTGCCCAACGAATGTTTTATGCAAGAATTGCTCGAAACCTTCAACAGCTGTTAAACGTTTTAAAAGAGCAGTTCGTTTTTTATTTGATAGTGGTTGACGCAATGAATTTGATTCCACCATTTGATGCAACCACGCGCGTTCTTCACTATCTTGTATATGAGAAAATTCATAAGCTAAAGATTTTGTATAAACGTCTTTTAATCTATGAATTACATCAAGTGCAGTGTGAATACCTTCTGGTGCATCTTGCCATACTGTTTTCGCTGGAATCGCTTTCAAGTCAGCATCGCTCAGTTCGTTCATTGCTTTCTCAAGAAGAGATTGTCCATTAGCAGCATCTTCCATCGGATTGATGTGAGCCAACGTATGCCCGAATGAACGAATTTGTTCAACAAGCTGAACGACTTTAAGAATTTTTTCAATGTTCCCTGTGTTTTGAGGAGAAAAATGTGTTGCTGTGTTGTCCCCTGTTACGACATCATCTTGAAACGAAGGAGCTCCAAAAATTTCAAAAAGCTCTTGTAATTCCGGATCAACAGAACCTGCTCCAGTTACGTAAAGATCATATTGCTCAATAACATAACCAAGGTTCGGACCATGGAACTTGGCCCAAGGGTTTGTCGTTGTATTCTTCCTCGTCATTTGTTTAAACCTCCCAATGCATATAATCCTTTTTCCAAACAAAAGGTGCATTTTGCTCTTTTCAATAATTGATGAACCAACAATCAATGTAAATGTTTTCTTTATTCTTATGTTATTACAATAATTTACATAATACCAAACACTATTACTTATCTGTTTTGTAAAAAAACATTCACAATAACTTATCACCCAAGTTAATCTTTCATGTTATAAAGTAATTTCACAGAAAAATGGGGTGGATATATTTGGTATACCTACACGAATAACTAAAATTGTTGCATGTAAATATAAGTATAATAATTAGAATGTTTCGATAAAAATGAGTTCGAATTATGTATATTGAAATAATAAGCGCTTTCATTGATATTATACAACAATATAACGGAATATAGTATAAAAAATAAAAAATTATGAATTTATCGTAAACTTTATTTAGATAGTGTTAAATATTGAAAGGAAAGTGAAGGATTTCTACAAAAAAAGTTGCTAAACATAAAAAATGCTTCATAAACAGTTAGTTTCTATAAATATGACGAAAAACACCGTAAAACCAATAACGCATTTCGTGGAATAAAGAGATGAATGAAATATTTTAAAAGGATAAAACAAATAGGGAGATATTAAATTTAAAAAATAGAGAGGAGAAGATATAGTAACAATTATTTACAGTGTTCCGCGTTTCATTTCAAAATAGACGTGCTGAAATTGAAAAGTTTCTTCTATGTAAATAGAGTGAAACAAACTAAAATGCATGTAAAGGAAACTTGACGTAAAGGATGCTTTACATATATACTCACTGTAAGGAAGGAGGGAGAAATTTCCTTGGAAAATAAAATGGTTGAATACCGAAAAAAATTTGGACTATCTCAAGAAAAATTGGCTGAGAAACTTGGAGTTTCCAGGCAAACCATCATTTCAATTGAAAAGGGAAAATATGATCCATCACTTCCGTTAGCATTTGAAATAGCAAAAACATTTCAGACAACGATAGAACATGTATTTATTTATGAAGGAAAAGAAGAGGGGGAATAGGGATGAATTATTCACAAAAGTACTTTTTAATTATGGGAATTATTTTCTTTATTATGAGTGGAACCATGGTATTAGCGGGCATAATGACGCATTCCGCACCACCGGCTCCAACGTATACAGTACTTACGATGATGATTATGTGTTTCTGCTTAAGTTACTTACACCCGCAATTTAAAGAAAAAGATGAGCGAATGAAACTTATTCGTTATAAAGGAATGTTCTTCAGCTTTTTTGCGCTAACGGCATATTACCTTCTTTTCTCTTTCGGTTTAAATCTACACGTAATTACACTATCTGCGGTTGAACTATTAAACATACTTATGGCACTTACGATGAGTACAGTTTTTATCTCATTTGTTGTTTTATCGAAAAGATATTAAGATGGAAGAGAGAAAGGAAGATTAACATATGCAAATGATGTATGCTTTTGGCATTGGACTTGTATTATTTTTAGCCGTATTCTTATTTATTCGAAAAGACGTTCAAGGTGGGACGTTAACGAAAAGAGGCTTTTATAAAATGATCGGCTGTTTAGTCGTTATGTTTATAGCGATTATCGTAATGATCGTTTTAATAAATCAATCACTATAGAATATAAAAATGGAACCTTACTGTAGTAAGGTTTTTCTTTTTGATGTAAAATCCGAAAATTCCCACGACATCCATTTACTACATATAATGGATATTATATAATTTAATAAAATGATAGACAGGGAGCATAGTATATGAATAAAAAAACTATCTTCTTTTTATTAACATGCCTACTACTTATAGCTAGTATTACTTATATAATATGTAACAAACGAGAACAAGTGCCACCTATGTTAGTATGGGAGCACCAAGAATACTATGTTACGAATGAACCTGCCGAAGCTGAAAAAGTTGGACAAAGGCTCGGAGAAGTAACGAAGAAAATTGAAACAAGTAAAAAACCTACTAAAAACAGTGAATCCAACATAGTACAAGAAAAAACAGAAGTATTCACAATGATAGAGGAAGAAAAAAATCCTCACTCATCTTTAATCATAAAGGAGCCTTATAGTGACGAATATAGAGTAGTAAGACCGATGTTACATGTACTATAAAGTGAAAAGGGGACTCATATGCAGACAGTAACTTATCCATGGTCGTTAAGAAAAATGTTTGTTTTTTTCCTTTGCTTCATCCTTCCGCCAATCGGCGCAATTTATATTTTGATGAATCGAGAAGCGCTACAAAAGAGAGACTTCATTTTATATGTATTATTTGCTGCTATTAATATATCGCTTTGGTTATCACTTATGATCCTCGATCGGAGCGTGTGGATGGTAGCGGGTCATTATGTGTTCGGAGCAATTGTTATTGTTTTTTCGAATATGAATAAGAGATAAGCCAGCAACCTTAAAGTTGCTGGTTTTAATTTTGCTATTTATAATGAGGAAATAAATTTTTAATAGAGAGTAGTGGGCGTTATGAGATGGAAAGAGGGGACGTTTGAAAAAATAGACACGAATGACTCATATAAATGCTATACTAAAAAATGTTTGTAATGTCAGTTTCATACTATTATATAATGCTGACTTACTAGAAAAGATAAGAGGAGAATGAGCGTGCAAAAGATAAAGAAACTATTACTGTTAATGATGGTAGTAGGATTAACAGTAGGTGTTTTAGCAGGGTGTGCAAATCCGAAAGATACGACAGAAGAATTTTTAACAGCGATACAAAAAGGTGATATAGAAAAGGCTCGTACATTTGTTGAGAGTGACAAGGAATTTAACAAACTAAATGAAAAAACAGATGATGCTGAGGCAAAAGCAATGCTGAGTGCAATTACGAAAAACTTTAAATTTGAAAAGCTAGAAGAAGTATCGAAAAAGGATGACAAAGCAGAAGTGAAAGTGAAAATTACATCTGCTGATCTATCCGTTGCTGTAACAAAAGCAGTGGGAGAAGTTATGCCAATGGCCTTCGCTAGCGCTTTTAGCGAAGACAAAGAGCAATCTGAAAAAGCAATCGAAAAAACGATGACATCAGCAATCGTCAAACACTTATCAGATAAAGATGCAATCATGGCAACTCGCGAAGTTACATTGAACTTAAAGAAAAACAAAGATGGCGACTATAAAATCGTTGCAGATGATAACTTGAAAGAAGTATTGTTTGCTAATGCGAAGTCTTTGGAGAAGATGTTTCGTGGGAAGTGATTGATTTAGATAAAAAAGAGAAACCATATCACGTAGAAGGTTGATACGGTTTCTCTTTTTTATGACCCCGGAGAGGCTCGAACTCACGACCTCCACCCTGTCAAGGTGGCGCTCTCCCTGCTGAGCTACGGGATCTTCAAAAATGCGTATGTAACAGCATCTTTAATCTTTATGCTAAAGCAATTATATATAATTAACTGAAATTTTGCAATATTTTTATAGTAAGTTTTAAAAGGGAAATCATATGCAATTATGCGAGTAGTGTCTGAAGGGATAATGATGAGAAGAAGACTTAGTAGAATGTAGCGGTCATATTATTTAATGTATTTATCCAAAGGGTTTTCATCGCTTAAATCAACAAGTAAAGGACATAAGAATAATAAAGGTAGAGCGGCATTAGCATGATGAAAGGTGTCATTTGATAGATACTGCCTTCCAAAACAATACGGGCAATCTTTTTCAAATGTCACGAGTATTGACCATACATCTTTTATTGTCCACTTCGTTTTACAATACGTACAACGCGCCATAGAGTTCCTCCTCATTTTAAGTCTTCTTCTAGTATATTCCATTTTATTGTACTGAAGTCATTTGTATTTGGTGTGATAAAATGTAAGTTGTTTTGTTTTTTTATGTGGATTTATTTAGTCATTTATGATCAATTACATATCGTTTCATGTTTTTGCAGGATGATAGATTTTCAGCTTCAATATGCAAATTGGCCAATATATCCTTTTTACAATTTACTTAAAATCATGTATAACAGAGATACAAGATTATTTTACCCCGCTATTTGCGGACGGTAAGATCCCCACCTCAAAATTTAGCGAAAGCAAAGAAGTTAGGTGGTGGCAGGCTGCTCGTAAAAGCCCGATTGGTGAAGGCTGATTAAAGTTTCACTTTATAAATATTCAGTAGTAGAGGGAGAATTATTGTAATGGTAAGGAAAACGTTCAAGATGCGCGTATCTAGAAATAGAACGATTTCGATTAATGGCTCGATTCTTGATGTGGATGTTACACATGATGAGTTTTTACAAGAGTTTGTTGAGTGGGTCGATTCTAAAGGCTGGTCGTTTATGGGGATGACAGATGAGATTACACCCGAGGAAGCTAGTCAAAATTTAATAGATTCATTGATTGATGAGAAGGATAAGAAAGAATAATTCCTTCTTATTTTTTATTGTATATTTATGTTCTTTATCGTAAAAGTATGATATAGTAAAAAACAGTGAATGTTCTTCCAATTTAATACAATTCACATATAGATTGGTAGATTCAGTTTTTAAGCTGTGAGAGTATAGTGAAAAGGGAGAGTCATATGGTAAACTTTAAGAAAATTTTGGCTTTTGTTACCGTTATTTGTTTATTTTTTTTGACACCTATGACGTTACGTGCTGAGACGAATGTTGGAGTGAATCCAGAACAAGTGGCACCACCACCTGCGGAAGGACCAAATGTTTTTAGTCAGTTTGCAGCTACGATTGATGGGAAAACTGGAGATGTTTTGTATAACAAAAACGCACATCATCGTGCATTTCCAGCTAGTATGACGAAAGTGTTAACAGCGATTTTACTTATGGAGCATACGAAGCCAGAGGATCAATTTACGTTTTCACAATTAGCATTAGATCAAGAGAAGAGTAATTATCAAATTGAATTTCAACCTGGTGAGACGATTAATAGAAATACTGCGCTTATGATTTTAATGGTGCTGAGTGCAAATGATGTGTCGTATGCGATTGCGGAGCGTATTGGCGGAAATGTTGAGAATTTCGCTCATATGATGAATGAGAAAGCAAAGCAATTAGGGGCTACAGATAGTCACTTTGTAACGCCAAATGGATTGCATGATCCAAATCATTATACGACGCCATATGATATGGCCATGATTACGAGAGGTGTGCAAAAGTATCCTGAAATTTTACAAGCGATGAATACGAAAAGAACGACGGTTACGACATCTACGCAAACAGTTTCTATTTTTAATAAGTCTAATTATTTTGAAAATCCATATAGTATTGGCGGGAAGACAGGTTTTACAAATGAAGCGCGTAATACACTCGTTCTATTAAATGAGAAGGATGGCAATCGCATTATAAATGTAGTAATGGCTTCCCAAAGACCTGAAATTTATGAAGATTTGAAGCAGATGGCGGACTATTCTTTCGGTCAATTTGTGAAGCAAACTGTATTAGATAAACATAGCTGGCATCAAAAGGCAACGTATTTAAATAAAGATATTGATAGCGAGCTTGAAAAAAGTGCAGAGCTTATGCTTAAGAAAGATGAAGGTAAAAATGTGAGGACGATTTTCCGTGCGGCTTCATTAGATAAAGATTCTTTGTATCATAAAGGAATTCATCGTGGTGAGGTAGTTGGTGCAGTTGACATCACGAAAAATAATCAAACAATTGCGACGATAAATGTTCTTTCTAAAGAAGATGTTACTTTTGCGATGCCTAAAAAAGATACGGCTACGCCTGAAGTAAACGAATCAAATGTGAAAATAATAAGCATTGGGATAGGTGCCGCTCTATTATTTGGAGCTATTTTATTTGTAGTGCTACGCCGAAATACAACAAGAATGAAATCAGAAGAAAAATAAATTACTAATTAAAAGGCTGTGAAGAGACTTTGTCACAGTCTTTTTTTATATATTAAAAATAACTAATAATTGTAAATTTTATTATTGCATTTCTGTTTTGTTCGTTATATTATTTACTTGTGTTCTTGTTAAAGAACAAGAGTGAATATTGCATACTTCAAATAATATAAAACAACGGAGAGGGAGAGAAACGATGAAATTAATTTGGAAGGTGATTAGCAACGTTATCTCATTTGTTTTATTTGCATTGATGATTTGCTTAGCTTTTGTAGTTATTTCTTCAAAAGCGAGCGGTGGGGATCCAACAGTGATGGGATATCAATTTAAATCAGTGTTATCAGGATCGATGGAACCGACATTTTTAACAGGATCAATCATTGCGATAGAACCGACGAAAGATGGTTCTAAATATCAAAAAGGCGATGTTATTACGTTTAAAGAGAAAGATGACAAAATTATCACTCACCGTATTATCGGTGTGAAAGATACAAATGGAAAAGTAATGTATGAAACAAAAGGGGATAACAACAACGGACCAGATTTAGCACCAGTACTTGCAGAGAATGTAATTGGAAAGTATGCAGATATTACAGTTCCATACGTTGGTTATGGACTGAATTATGCGAGTTCAAAAGCGGGAGCAGCATTACTTCTCATTATTCCTGGAGTCTTTTTACTTGGCTATTCCGCAATTTCTATTTTTGGCGCTATTCGTAGCATTGACGGAGAAAAGAAAGATAAAAAAGTAGAACAATCCGTCTAGTTCGTTTGGTTATACTTTCCGTTTAGGAAGTTAACAAATATATATATATATTAAGGGGATATGGACATGACTTTAAAGAAAAAATTAGGAATGGGTATCGCATCAGCGGTATTAGGCGCTGCATTAGTTGGCGGAGGAACATTTGCATACTTTAGCGATAAAGAAGTGTCAAATAATACATTTGCGTCTGGAACACTTGATTTAGCGCTGAACCCATCAACAATTGTGAAAGTGGATAATTTAAAACCAGGTGATACAATTGAAAAAGAATTTAAATTGGAGAATAAAGGTACACTAGATATTAAAAAAGTACTATTAAATACGGAGTATGATGTAGAAGATGTGAAGAAAGATAATAAGAAAGACTTTGGTGAAGACATTGAAGTAGTTTTCTTGAAAAATATAGATAAAAAAGATGAAGTAATTAAGAGAATGACATTGAAAGAGTTGAAGAGTAAAACAATGACTGCTGCAGAAAATGATTTAGTAAGTTGGTTATGGCCTGAGAAAGGTATTAAAGCAGGAACTAATGATTCATTTAAAGTGAAATTCCACTTTATTAATAAAAATGAACCTCAAAATGAATTCCAAGGCGACAAACTGCAATTAAAATGGACATTTGAAGCACAACAAGGCGATGGAGTGGAGAAAAAGTAATCATAAAAAGAGACTATCAAAAATGATAGTCTCTTTTTATGATAAAAGTGAAATGTACAAAGAAACATAATTTCTTATATCATTTTATAATTCACTTTATTATAATAAAGGTATAGTTCTTGATAAAGAACAAGTTGTTCGATAGGAGAGATTAAAATGCTGAAGCCACCTCGCAAATTCAAAAGGATGCTTATATTGCCATGTTTGTGTTCTATTACTTTTTATTTAGGCTCTCAAATGATGACTTATACAGAAGCAGCTTTCATTCATGAAACGAAAGTTGAGGCTACTATTTCTACAGCAAGTATTTTTCCAAAAACAGTTGATCAATTAACAGAACAAGCTAAGCAACATAAGGAAGTTATTTTGCGTGAGTATGAAGGGATGAAATTGAAATTAACCTTTACTTCCATTCAAGAGTTAGAGCAGGTGCTTGCTACGTGGAAGCAAGGGCGTGAGAAAATAGTTGCGGAAAGAGAATTGTTACAAAAAGTATATGTATCAATAGAGGGTCCTTATAATCAAGTGCAAGAAGAGTTAAAAGGAAATAAAAGCGAATCGAATAAGCCAGTATTCTCATATGTGAATGCTGGTTTTCATATAGTGAAAGACAATTGTGAGTATGTTGATAAAGAGGTAAAGTTACAGGTGATTGATAAACAAATTCAAGATTTTGAGAAATTACTAGTAGAGGAAACAGCAAAACAAGTAAGTGAGGCTAAGAAACAAGAAGAAGCGAAAAAGCAAGAAGAGAGTAAAAAGCAAGAAGAAGCGAAAAAACTAGAAGAGAGTAAGAAACAAGAAGAAGCGAAAAAGCAAGAAGAGAGTAAAAAGCAAGAAGAAGCGAAAAAACTAGAAGAGAGTAAGAAGCAAGAAGAAGCGAAAAAACTAGAAGAGAGTAAGAAGCAAGAAGAGGCGAAAAAACTAGAAGAGAAGAAACAAGAAGAACAGAAAAATAAAGATAGCAAGTAAATACAGCAACTTTTCAGAGCGAATAGAGGTTATAAAGCCGAATAGGTGAGAGAGCATTGCGACTCACCTATTCGGCGTGTCTTCTTTATTTTAACAATACACGTCATATACGAGAAAACTGGTTGGCAGCATGATGGTGAAAGATACTAATTAGTATAGATAGTGAAAATTAATTACGTTTTTCTTTGTTTCTCAACAAATTTCCGAAAATTTAAAATGATATTGAGAAATAAAAATAACTGAAAATACTAATAAAAAAATGTTGTATTTATATAGAGTTGTTCGTTATAATGAACTTAAGGTTTTTAAAAGAGAACGAATATTAGCTAAGCTAATATAGTTTTCTTTATGTCCCTTATTGAAAAATTATAGGGGGAAAAATATAAAAAACAGCTAGGGGGAATTGATTGTGAGTCTGAAAAAGAAATTAGGTATGGGAGTTGCATCAGCGGCACTGGGGTTATCTTTAATTGGTGGAGGAACGTTTGCATACTTTAGCGATAAAGAAGTATCAAATAATACATTTGCAGCTGGGACGTTAGATCTTACATTAGACCCTAAAACGCTTGTAGATATTAAAGATTTAAAACCAGGGGATTCTGTTAAGAAAGAGTTCTTATTAAAGAATAGCGGTTCATTAACAATTAAAGACGTTAAACTAGCAACAAAGTATACTGTGAAAGATGCAAAAGGTGATAATGCTGGTGAAGACTTTGGTAAGCACGTTAAAGTGAAATTCCTTTGGAACTGGGATAAACAAAGTGAGCCTGTATATGAAACAACTTTAGCTGATTTACAAAAAACTGATCCAGATCTTTTAGCTAAAGACATCTTTGCTCCTGAGTGGGGAGAAAAGGGTGGATTAGAAGCTGGTACAGAGGATTATTTATGGGTACAATTTGAATTTGTAGATGATGGAAAAGACCAAAATATCTTCCAAGGTGATTCATTGAATTTAGAATGGACATTCAATGCTAACCAAGAAGCTGGCGAAGAAAAATAATAAAAAAGCGGGTATCCCCCGCTTTTTTTTATAAAGAAAAAGAAGTGCTGGTTGTTAGCACTTCTTTCTATTATTATTTTTGATCGTGCTTCCATTTTGTAAATTCAAGAAATTCACGAAATTGTTCTTTGGAGACACCAGAGTTCATTGCATCTTTAACAAGCTGTGTCCATTCGGAGTCTAGGTTAGTTTCCTTTGTTGTTTCATCATGAAGTAAAGTATCAACTGGAATTTGTAGAACTGCTGCGATCTTTTCAAGAAACTGAATGGAAGGGTTTTTTTGTAAATTTCGCTCTATAGAACTAATGTAAGATTTAGCAACACCAGCTTTTTCGGCAAGTTCAGTTAATGAAATACCTTTTTGTAAGCGAAGGCGTTTTATACGTTCTCCAATCATATTTGCGCACCTTTCTATCAATATGTAGTCGTCTTATGATGTCATTATTATAACATAAACTTCGTTAAAAAGAACAAGGCTATTGAGCCTGACTGGATGGCTTCATACGTCTTAAAAAATGTTCGATATCTTGCAGGGCGATACCAGCGTCTAGAGCTTCAAGTATTAAATCAATCCATTCTTGGTCCAGTGCGTCAGTCTTATCTTTGTACAAATGTAATTCCTCCCTAATTATCGGTCATAACTGCTGCTACAGAATATATGATAATGCAATCGCATTTTGTGTTTTATATAGTGAATTATCAAATATTTTGTAGATAAAACAAAGATAAAATCCCCATTAAATTCCCTCTATGGCGATTATAAAGTTTCTGACAAATATTTTCAATATTTTCAGAAAACATTGTTGAATTGTGATATATTCGTATGCTAACTATGGAATTTTTACAAATATGTTAAAAAAATTACATAATATAACTAAATATTGAAAAAATATTGAATTTTTAATAAAATTCAATTTGTAATACATATTTTTTATTAGGGGAGGAAATAAGGGATGAACAAGAAACCGTTCAAAGTTTTGTCATCAATCGCTTTGACAGCTGTGTTAGGTCTTTCATTCGGGGCGGGTGGCCAGTCTGCATATGCTGAAACACCTGTGAATAAGACAGCTACGAGTCCAGTCGATGATCATTTAATTCCAGAAGAACGTTTAGCAAATGCGCTAAAAAACCGTGGGGTAATTGATTCGAAGGCTTCAGAGACAGAAACAAAGAAAGCCGTCGAAAAATACGTAGAGAACAAAAAGGGTGAAAATCCTGGGAAAGAAGTATCAAATGGGGACCCACTTACAAAAGAAGCATCTGACTTTTTAAAGAAAGTGAAAGATGCGAAAGCTGATACGAAAGAAAAGTTAGACAAACCAGCAACAGGAACACCTGCAGCGACAGGCCCAGTTAAGGGTGGTCTAAATGGTAAAGTACCAACTTCTCCAGCAAAGGGAAAAGAATATAACGGTGAAGTTCGTAAAGATAAAGTACTCGTTTTACTTGTAGAGTACGCTGACTTTAAACATAACAATATCGATAAAGAACCTGGTTATATGTATACTGACGATTTTAACAAAGAACATTATGAAAAAATGTTATTCGGTAATGAGCCATTCGCATTAGAGGATGGCAGCAAAATCGAAACGTTTAAACAATATTACGAAGAGCAATCTGGCGGTAGTTATACAGTAGACGGAACAGTTACAAAATGGTTAACAGTTCCTGGTAAAGCTGCTGATTACGGTGCAGATGGTGCGACAGGTCATGATAATAAAGGACCAAAAGGACCACGTGATTTAGTAAAAGATGCATTAAAAGCAGCTGTAGATAGCGGTATTGATTTATCAGAGTTTGACCAATTCGATCAATATGATGTAAATGGCGATGGAAATCAAAAACAACCGGACGGTTTAATTGATCACTTAATGATTATCCATGCGGGTGTTGGACAAGAAGCAGGCGGCGGTAAATTAGGTGACGATGCAATTTGGTCACATCGCTGGACTGTTGGACCAAAACCATTCCCAATTGAAGGCACACAAGCGAAAGTTCCATATTGGGGGGGAAAGATCGCGGCATTCGACTACACAATTGAACCAGAAGATGGCGCAGTTGGTGTATTCGCACATGAATATGGTCATGATTTAGGTCTTCCAGATGAGTATGATACAGACTATACTGGTGACGGTGAACCAATTCAAGCTTGGTCTGTTATGAGTGGCGGAAGCTGGGCTGGTAACATTGCAGGAACAACGCCAACGAGTTTCTCACCACAAAATAAAGAGTTTTTCCAAAAAACAATCGGTGGTAACTGGGCAAATATCGTAGAAGTAGATTACGAGAAATTAAATAAAGGTATCGGTCTAGCAACATATTTGGACCAAAGTGTTACGAAATCTAACCGCCCAGGTATGATTCGTGTTAACTTGCCAGATAAAGATATAAAAACAATTGCTCCAGCATTTGGTAAGCAGTATTACTACAGCACAAAAGGTGACAATCTTCACACAAAAATGGAGACGCCACTGTTCGATTTAACAAATGCAACGACTGCGAAATTTGATTTCAAGTCATTGTATGAAATTGAAGCAGAGTATGATTTCCTTGAAGTACATGCTGTAACAGAAGATGGTCAGCAAACATTAATCGAAAAACTGGGTGAGAAAGAAAATAGTGGAAATGCACATTCAACAAATGGAAAATGGATTGACAAATCATACGATTTAAGCCAATTCAAAGGTAAGAAAGTAAAATTAACATTTGAGTACATTACAGATGGTGGTTTAGCATTAAACGGTTTCCTACTTGATAATGCATCACTAAATGTAGACGGTAAAGTAGTATTCTCTGATGATGCAGAAGGTACACCGCAGTTCAAATTAGATGGATTCGCTGTATCTAATGGAACAGAGAAGAAAAAACATAACTATTATGTAGAGTGGAGAAACTATGCTGGTTCGGATAACGCATTGAAATATGCTCGCGGTCCAGAATACAACACAGGTATGGTTGTATGGTATGCAGACTCAGCTTATACAGATAACTGGGTTGGTTTACATCCAGGACATGGTTTCCTTGGCGTAGTTGATTCTCATCCAGAAGCAATTGTTGGAACTTTAAATGGTAAACCAACAGTAGCAAGTAGTACACGATTCCAAATCGCTGATGCGGCGTTCTCATTTGATAAAACGCCAGCTTGGAAAGTTGTATCTCCAACGCGCGGAACGTATACGTATAATGGCTTAGCAGGCGTACCGAAGTTTGATGATTCGAAAACGTATATTAATAAACAGATTCCAGATGCAGGACGTATTTTACCGAATCTTGGCCTGAAGTTTGAAGTAGTAGGACAAGCTGATGATAATTCTGCTGGTGCTGTTCGTTTATATCGTTAATACAGTAAAACTACCGAAAGATTTTCTTTCGGTAGTTTTTTTGTGAGCAATGAATTTTATATGCAAGAAGAAATTATATATAATGTAACTTTACGAATAGAAATTTATTATATATGAAGTCTATATAAATAATGAAAGAATTGGATAAAAATAGTGGGAGAAGGTGAATGAATGAGTGTTTCTTCTATTGTAAATAAACAAAAAGCATATTTTTATAATGGCCATACGAGAAGTGTAGAAGTGAGAAAGAATAATTTGAAGAAGCTTTATGAAGGCATTCAGCGTTTTGAAGAAGAAATATTTCAGGCATTGAAATTAGATTTAAATAAGTCAGTTCATGAGTCGTTTACAACGGAAGTTGGATATGTATTAAAAGAAATTTCCTTTCAATTGAAGCATATTTCATCGTGGAGTAAACCGAAGCGGGTTCGAACAGCACTCACTCATTTTGGATCAAAGGGGAAAGTAGTTCCTGAACCGTACGGTGTGACACTTATTATTGCACCGTGGAACTATCCGTTTCAATTAGCAATTGCACCTCTTGTAGGAGCGTTGGCGGCTGGAAATACAATTGTTTTAAAGCCGTCAGAGTTAACGCCAAACGTTTCCAAAGTACTTACGAGGATGTTAGAGGAATTATTCCAAGAAGAGCTTGTAGCGGTAGTAGAAGGCGGTGTAGAAAAGAGTACGGAATTGTTAAAGGAACCGTTTGATTATATTTTCTTTACAGGTAGTGTCGGTGTTGGAAAAGTTGTGATGGAAGCAGCAGCGAAACGGTTGACGCCACTCACGTTAGAACTTGGGGGAAAAAGCCCATGTATTGTACATAAAGATGCAAAAATAGATGTAACAGCAAGACGAATTGTTTGGGGTAAGTTTTTAAATGCAGGGCAAACGTGTGTAGCGCCTGATTATATGTATGTGCATGCTTCGGTGAAAGAACAGTTAATCGAGGCATTACGACACGAAATTGCGGAGCAGTATGGAAAAGATCCACTAAACAATGACAATTATGTACGAATTGTGACTGAACGTCATTTTGAACGTTTATGTTCATTTTTGAAAGATGGTAAAACGGTAATCGGCGGGAACTATAAAAAAGAAACTTTACATATAGAACCAACAGTGTTAACAAATGTTACATGGCAAAGTACTGTTATGGAAGATGAAATTTTTGGTCCGATCTTACCAATTGTAGAATACGACAACATAGAAGAGGTAATTGGAACAATTCAGCAACATCCGAAGCCATTAGCGTTATATGTATTTTCTGAGGATAAAGAAGTACAAAAGAAAGTGACAAGTAATATTTCATATGGCGGGGGCTGTATTAATGATGTTGTCTATCATCTTGCAACGCCATATTTACCTTTTGGTGGTGTTGGAAGTAGTGGATTAGGTAGTTATCATGGGGAAGAAAGTTTTCGGACTTTTTCACATTATAAAAGCATTTTAGCCCAATCTACGGCATTCGATATGAAAATTCGTTACTCTTCTACAAAAAGTGCTTTAAAATTCATACGAAAGTTGTTAAAATGATGATGGTGTTTATCAGTAGGCGTAGCCGTATGATAATAGCCCCTTCGTAATGGAAGGGGTTTTTCTGTTCGACATATGTATCATGCAAAAATGAATCAAACATACTACATAAAGAATAGAAGAGAACGCTAAACAACCATTTTTGTTTGGATCGAAACAAAAAATAGTCTATAGAACATAAATATTTATTCATGAATATAAAAATTAAAATTTAAGGTAGATAGGACGGGAAAATGAAAAAGATTATTAAAGTTGAAGCAGTAGAAAAACATTTTGGAAATCAAGTGATTATCCCACCTCTTTCTTTAGACATTAAAGAAGGGGAATTTTTAACGATTTTAGGGCCGAGTGGTTGCGGGAAAACAACGTTACTTCGCATGATCGCAGGCTTTGAAACGCCAACTAAAGGGAATCTTTTATTAGATGATGAAAAGATTAACGATTTGCCACCATATAAGCGTCATATGAACTTAGTGTTCCAACATTATGCGCTATTCCCACATATGAATGTGGAGAAAAATATTTGTTTCGGTATGAAAATGCAGAAAGTACCGGCAGCAGAGCAGAAAGAGCGTGCTGAAGAGGCAATGCGTTTAACGCAGTTACTTGAGTTCCGTAATCGTAAACCTGCAAAGCTTTCTGGTGGACAGCAGCAGCGTGTAGCAATTGCGAGAGCGATTGTAAATAACCCGCGTGTATTATTACTAGATGAGCCACTTGGGGCGTTAGACTTTAAGTTAAGAAAAGATTTGCAACGTGAATTGAAAAACTTACAACGTAATTTAGGAATTACATTCATATACGTAACGCACGATCAAGAAGAAGCGATGAGCATGAGTGATCGTATTGTCGTTATGAATAAAGGACATATTGAACAAATTGGAACGCCGAAAGAAATTTACAATAAGCCGAAAACAATGTTCGTTGCGACATTTATCGGTGAAAATAATATTGTGAAAAACGGGGAAGGCTATGTAGCAATTCGCCCTGAAAACGTAAAAGTACGTTCGGTTGAAGAGCCGATTTTAAAAGAATACCATCTTGGACATATTGAAGACGTTGAGTTTGTTGGAAATATGGAAAAGCTGTATGTACGTGACGAGAAAACATCAGAATTACTAATGGCATATCAAACTGCTGAAGAAGCAGCGCAGTGGAGCATTGGAGATAATGTATACGTAGGCTGGGAGCAAGAGGACGAGGTGACCTTAAATTGAAAAAAGGGAAATTACTCGCACTACCGACAGTCGCGTGGCTGTTAATCTTCTTCCTAATTCCCCTTCTGTTTGTATTGGCATTTGCCTTTATGCAGCGCGGGGCATATGGGACAGTTGAAATGCAATTTACGTTAGAGAATATAGCTCGTGTGTTTGATCCACTATACATGGGAACGTTATGGGAAACTGTTAAGATTGCAGTTATTACAACAGTAATCTGTTTAGTAATTGGTTATCCATTTGCTTATACAATTACAATTGTTGATCGCAAATACCGTTCAATTCTTTTATTATTGGCAACGATCCCGTTTTGGATTAACTTCCTTGTTCGTTCATACGCATGGATTGTTATTTTACGTTCACAAGGTCTTGTAAACACATTGCTATTGAAACTAGGTATTATAAGTGAACCTTTAAATTTACTATATAACACACCTTCTGTAATACTCGGAATGGTCTATTCTTTATTACCATTTATGATTTTACCGGTGTATGCAGCGATTGAGCAGCTTGATAAGCGTAAGCTAGAAGCAGCTTATGATTTAGGAGCAACACCAGCAAAGGCATTTTGGAATGTAACAGTACCAATGACGATGTCAGGGATTGCTACTGGTTCTATTTTAGTGTTTGTTTCTTCTATCGGAATGTTTGTTGTATCAGACGTTATGGGTGGATCGAAAGTAGCGTTAATCGGAAACGTAATTCAAAATCAATTCTTAGGAGCGCGTGACTGGCCGTTTGGATCTGCGTTATCTATGATTGTTGTTCTATTCTCTGTTCTGTTAATTTACTTATATTATCGTGCAACGAAAGTATATAAATATGATGGGAACGGAGGGGAATAGGCAAAGATGAAGAAGTTTTTAGTTTCTTATTCTTGGTTAATTTTATTGTTCTTGTATTTTCCAATGATGGTTTTAATGGTATATTCCTTCAATGATTCTCGCATTAATGCGGAATGGGAAGGTTTTACATTCCATTGGTATACAGATTTATTTCAAAAGCAAGATGTTATTGATGCGTTTGTAAATAGTATGACGATTGCGATCGTAACGACGGTTGTAACGACAGTTCTTGGTGTGATTTTCGCGATTGCATTACATCGTTATAAATATCGTTATGAAGGGGCTATTAACGGTCTTGTGTATTTACCAATTTTAATTCCTGATATTTTAATGGGATTATCTTTACTTATCTTATTTAGTCAATTAGGTATGGAACTTGGCAAAACAACAATTATTATTGCGCACATTACATTTAGTATTTCATTTGTTGTCGTTATTTTAGCAGCGCGTCTTTCTGGTATGGGACGTGATTTAGAAGAGGCTGCGAATGATTTAGGAGCAACGCCGTGGCAAACGTTTCGTTATGTAACGTTCCCAGCAATTGCACCAGGGGTTATTTCAGCCGCATTATTAACATTCACATTATCAATTGATGATTTTGTAATTAGTTTCTTCGTATCAGGACCAGGATCAACAACATTGCCATTATACATTTACAGTATGGTTAAGCGCGGAGTATCACCAGAAATTAATGCACTTTCTACAATTTTAATTGTGGCTATCGTAGGATTAATGGTTCTATCTGAAATCTTCCGTAACAAAGGTGCAGATGGTGAAGAAAACTCTGGAGGACACCTTCCTTTATAATACGAACGATATAGAAAGTACGAGGAGGTAATAAACCGATGAAATTAATGAAAAGATTAGCCGGCGCAGCAATTAGCTTTAGCCTTGTTGCTGGTGTACTTGCTGGTTGTGGTGAAAAGAAAGAAGAGTTAAACATTTATAGCTGGGCTGACAATTTTGATGAGCAAGTGCTAAGAGATTTTGAAAAGAAATATAACGTGAAAATTAACTATGATAAGTATGCAAGTAATGAAGAAATGCTTGCGAAATTACAAGCAGGTGGCGCGAAGTATGATTTAATTCAGCCGTCTGATTACATGGTTAAAACAATGGCGAAAATGGATTTATTAGCGCCGTTAGACAAAAAGAATATCCCGAATATCGAAAATATGGTTTCTAACTTCAAAACACCGGCGTTTGATCCAGAGAATAAATATTCTTTAGTATATACTTGGGGCGTAACAGGTATTGCATACAATAAAAAGTATGTGAAAGAAGCTCCTACAAGCTGGGCTGACCTATGGAATGAGAAATATAAAGGGCATGTAACTTTATTAAATGATTCTCGTGAAGTATTAGGTATGGGTCTTAAGAAGCATGGATTCTCAAACAGCACGAAAGACGATACACAGTTAAAGACAGCAGCAGATGATTTAAAGAAGCTGCTTCCAAACTTATTAGCATTTGATACAGATAATATTAAACAAAAATTCATTACAGAAGATGCTTGGATCGGAACAGTTTGGTCTGGAGATGCAGCATTTATCGCAAAAGATAATAAAGATGTAGAGTACGTTGTACCAAAGGAAGGCGGCACAATTTGGGCTGATACGTTAGCAATTCCAAAAGGTGCGAAAAACAAAGAGCTTGCAGAGAAGTTTATGAACTACTTATTAGATGAAAAAGTAAGTGTGAAAAACTACGAGTCAATTGGATACAGTAATCCTAATGAAAAAGCTCATCCTCTTCATAGTAAAGAATATCGTGATAATCATATGATCTTCTTAACGAAAGAAGAATTAGATCGTACAGAATGGCTTGTTGATGTAGACGATAAGCTAAAAGACTATGATCGTTACTGGACAGAGTTAAAAACAAAAGGTAAATAAGTAAGGAAATGCGGTTTCTAAAATAGAAATCGCATTTTTTCATAGTAGGAGGAAATCGCTTGAAAAAGAAGTTGCATCAATATGAGGTAGTATGTATCGTTTTATTACTTGCTGTATTTGGCATTGTTGCTTGGCGCGTACATGCGGGTGGCGTTACAGTGATGGATACATATGTCCGAGCATTAGTAAAAGGATTACAAACAGAAGGTTCGCTTACATTTTTCTCACACTATACAAAATTAGGTTCTGCTATCGGGATCGTAACTACGCTGGCTATAAGTTTACTTGTTTTTTGGAGAAAACGTTATTATGCTGCGATGATCGTGTATCCAATGGGCATTTTAATAACACATCTTGTTAATAAAGGGATAAAAGAAATTGTGAAAAGGGAGCGCCCATCGTTAAATGAAACGTTGGATGCGCTTGGGTATAGCTTCCCTAGTGGACATGCAATGTTATCTATTATGACATTCGGGTTTCTTACTTATATTATTGCGGCAAATTTGAAGAGTGTAACTGGAAAATATGTTATAACGATTTTGATGGGAATTGTAATTGTATCGATTGGATTAAGTAGAGTTATTTTAAATGTACATTATCCAACTGATATTTTAGCTGGTTATTGCGTAGGTGGTATTTTGTTAATTATGGCGATTTACTGCCATCGTTTACTTACCAAGAGATTGGGACTTAATAAAGAGAGATAAAAAACGTCTGGAAAAACTATCATTATAGTGTTTCCAGACGTTTTTTGTTTGTACGAAGATGTGATACAGTATAAATGACAATTGAATTATTTAAAGTAGGTGAAAATGTGTGAAAACAAATGTACATAAAGTAGATAAGTGGGGGAAATTAGGAGCTTTTTTGTATCAGTTTCGTTATACAGTAATTGTAGCATTACTATTGGTTGCGATCGCACTCGGTATTTTCGCTCCAAAGCTGCCGGGAGTATTAGGCGGTGATGGTTTCCAAACGGAAGGGGACTATCAAAAAACGAAAGAAATTTTAGATAAAGATTTTAAGAGGTCTCAAGACACACTTCTACTCGTTTTTGAAAAAAATAAGGGTGCTTCACATGAGGAATTTCAAAAGCAAGTAGAGGGAATTGTAAAGAATGTACAAGAGAAAGAGACATATGAATCTTTCCATCACCCAGTGCAAAATAAAGAAATGTTACAAGATGATATCGGCTATGCGACAATTTTATTTTCCGGGAAAACAAATAAAGAACGAATGGAAAAGACATTGCAATTTGCTGATAAAATCGAAAAGGAAAGTAATGCCGCATTAAAAGTAACGCCTACAGGGTTTCCAAAAATTAATCAAGAGATTAATGAAAGAACGCAAAATGATTTAAAAGTAGCGGAGATGATTGGGTTACCAATTGCATTTCTCGTATTACTATTTTCATTTGGTAGTCTTTTGGCATCTATTTTACCAATTGTAAATGGGGCGCTTAGTGTTATTAGTACGATGGGCATATTATACTTTATAGGTAGCGATAAGGAACTATCTATCTTTGTGTTAAATGTTGCACCGATGATTGGACTTGCGCTATCTATTGATTTTGCACTATTATTTGTAAATCGCTTTCGAGAGGAAGTTGCAAAGCGAGCGGTAAAAGAAGCGATAGCAATTACATATCAAACAGCAGGGCGCGCTATCGTATTTTCAGGATTATGTGTATTTGTTGGATTATCTGGCTTGTTTTTCTTTAAAATCGATTATATTCAGTCTGTCGCAATTAGCGGAATGATTGTTGTGATTATGAGTATTTTATTCTCACTCACACTTCTCCCAGCGCTATTATCATTAATTGGGAAACGAATATTAAAAAAGAATCAAGTAGCACATACGCCGGCAAAGGCTTGGCGCAAATTTGCGCAATTTGTAATGAAACATCCAATCGCAATGATTATTATTGTTACAACATTTATTGTTATTTGCTTATTACCGTTACGTACAGCTAATTTGCAGTTCCCTGACGTAGAAGCTCTACCTAAACAAAGTGATACAAGAATTGCATATGAGAAGTACGAAGAGGCATTTAATAAAACTGCAAAAAAACACGCTGATGTTACGTTAGTAGTAGAGACGAAAAAAGATATGAAAGAAAAAGAAAGTTTACAAAAGATAGAAGAAGTCGTTCAAAAGTTAAAAGATGATAAGAAAGTATATGAAGTTAGAAGTTTATACGACGGGTTAACTCGTATGAAAGCAGATCAAGTTGCTGGAATGTTAGAGTCGCCAGAAGCGGCGAAACTAGCTCCTATATTTGAAGCGTATACGAAAGGAAATAAGACGACGATAGAAATCTTTTTGAAAACAAAACCACGTACTGAAACTGCTAAACAGTGGGTTCGTGATTTTAAACAAAATTATAAAGAAACAGATGTTACGTATTATTTAGGCGGGATGACGACGTTCCAACAAGAGTTAGAAGATGAAATTAAAGATAAAGTTGCAATTGGTATGTCTGTTATATTTGGATCGACCTTTGTTATATTATTATTTGCATTCCGATCTATACTCATTCCAATTAAGGCGATTATTATGAATATACTTAGTTTAAGCGCAACAATTGGAATTGTTGTTTGGTTATTTGAAGGTGGGCATTTTGGTTTAGAAGCGAGTCCTGTTCTATTTGTCTTACCAATCTTTATTTTTGGTCTCGTATTTGGGCTTAGTATGGATTATGAAGTTTTTCTTATTTCACGTATTCATGAGTTATATGAAGAAACAGGAGATAATGATCAAGCAACGTTAGAAGGACTTGTGTCAACAAGTAGGATCATTACATCAGCTGCGTTAATTATGATTGTTGTAACAGGTGCGTTCGCCTTTACTGATATTTTACCAGTACGGCAAATGGGGCTTGGTGTTGCATTAGCAATATTCCTTGATGCAACAATTATTCGTCTTATGCTTGTACCAAGTTTAATGAAACTGTTTGGAGATTGGAACTGGTGGTTACCATTCCGAAAGAAAAGAGAAAAATCATCGTAAAAAATACTCATCTTATAGATGAGTATTTTTTTATGAATAGCAAGACCTACATTTTGCAAATAGTATGTGATAAGAACATTACATATAAGTAGGTGAAGGCAATGTTTCGTTATTTTAAGTTTAAGCTAAATGATACAGTACAGTTTGCAGAAAACGATGGGCATATGTATCGCATTGTCGGTTATCGGTTAGAAAAAGGATATTATCCAAAAGATGAATGGACTCATATCATTTATGAATTACTTAGAGATTTTGATGGGTATACGATGGATGCGGAAGAGGAGGAACTTGTAAAGGTCATTCAAGTAGAGGATGAGTATTACAAAATACAAGAGGTATCGGGCTATCGTTATCCAGTAAAAATGAAGCAAAAACAACAAGTGATGAAAGTAGAAAAAATTGATGACTTATTAGATACGTATAATGATTATAAAAGATTGGCGGATTTCTTTAAAGATTTATCGTATGAGCAAAAAGCGGAAGAAGTATTGCAGGAAATGAAACGGCGTAGAGCGTGAGGGGGCCAGTCTACTATAAGACTGGCCTCTATTTTTGACGGTGCATCAAATTGTGTTTTCCGTTACAATGAGAGAATCAATAGAAATAAGGTGATACAGTATGGAAACGAAGAAGAAGGGCGAATGGTGCGAAATTACTGTTCCAGCGAAATGGAATGGCATAAGTATTGATTCGTTATTAAAAATAGAATGGGAAATACCGAAAAAGTTGTTACATCAGCTTCGTATGGAAAAAGGTATTACCGTTAACGGAGAACAGAGAAGATGGAATGAGCTTTTAAAAGAAGGCGATAAGTTACAAGTGCATATGTTTATGGAAGAAGAATACGATGTAGATCCTGAATATGGTGAATTAGATGTAGTATATGAAGACGATCACGTACTCATCGTAAATAAGCCTGAGAAGATGGATACGCATCCTGCGGAAAAAGGTGGGATGGGAACACTTGCAAACCTTGTTGCTTTTCATTTTCAAATGCAAGGTTTAGAGACGAAGGTTCGTCATATTCATCGGTTAGATAAAGATACGACAGGTGGTGTCGTGTTTGCTAAGCATAGAATTGCTGGTGCAATTATGGATCGTTTATTAATGGAACGAAAAATTAAAAGAACATATGCGGCGCTTGTGGAAGGGAAAGTAAAAGGTAAGCAAGGAACAATTGACGCAGCTATTGGAAGAGATCGCCATCATGCGACGAGACGACGTGTTTCTCCAAAGGGAGATCAAGCTATCACATTTTATAAAGTAGAGAAGTATTTTAAAAACCAAAATGTTACGTTCGTAACGTTACAATTAGAAACAGGTAGAACCCATCAAATTCGTGTTCATATGAGCTATCATGGTAATCCATTAGTTGGGGATGTATTATATGGTGGACAAACGCAATATATGTCCAGGCAAGCATTACATGCGATGAAGATAAACTTCTTACATCCAATTACGAAAGAAGAGATCGAAGTGGATGTACCATTCCCTGCAAAATTAAATGATACAATGAAAGAATTTCAAAGAATGAATGCGTAAAGTGTAAGTTTAAATTTGAGAAAAGTAGATTCTTGCAGGAATTTCTCTAAAAGAAGCGAAGCCGTTAAGAGAAAAGAGAGGTGAGAATTGCTTGGTCAAATATAAATACATACTAGGAATATTTTTCGTTTGTCTTTTAGTTACTCTATGCCTCTATCCATATTTACCAAATGAGATGGCTGTACATTGGGATGAAAATGGTGGGCCGAACGATTTTATGAGTAAACAAGTTGTTATAGCATTTATTCCTTTTTTTCTTATTTTTTTACATGGGTTGATGTATATTATTTCACATAATATATATAAGTTTAATGAAGGCGAGCATGTCATTATAAGTGGATTTCTAAAGACGATTACTTTATTTATGTTGTTTATCCATATGCTCATTCTCTTTATTAATTTTGGAAGTATGATATCCTTTCAAACAGGACTAACAATTGGGATTAGTATGTTTCTTTTTATGCTTAGTAAGTTGTTTAAACAAGTTCAGAGTACGGAAAAAGACCCAATCAAATTACAAAAGATCCGTTTAGTGAGTAGGCGGATTTTTCAAATGATGGCATGTAGTATATTATTTTCATTATTTTTGAACTTGAAGTGGGGGTTTTATGTATTACTTAGTGTAATAAGTAGTGGTTCTATTTTGTTCATGTTTTACATTTTATACTCATACATAATAGAAAGTTATGAAACATAAAAAAGAGTCTTCTCATTATGAGAAGACTCTTTTAATCTATTTACTTCGTAATAAATTGTTGTGTCCAGTAGTTGCCGCTTTCTACATAGCCAACACCGATGTGAGTGAAGCCGTTATTTAAGATGTTTGCACGGTGTCCAGCACTGTTCATCCAAGCTTGTACTACCTCTTCAGGTGTACGTTGGCCTTGAGCGATGTTTTCACCTGCAGATGTATAAGAAATACCAAATTTCTTCATCATGTCAAACGGAGACCCGTATGTAGGGCTGTTATGATCAAAGTAGTTATTCTTCTGCATATCTTCAGATTTAACACGTGCTACTTTGCTTAATTCAGTATCGATTTTTAGTGCTGGTAAGCCTTGTTTTGCACGTTCAGCGTTTGTTAATTCAACAACACGTTGTTCGAATTCGCTTAAAGATTTTGCTTCTTCAGCAGGCTTTTGCTCAGCAGGTTTTTGTTCAGCTGGTTTTTGAGTATTGTTGTTTTCAGCAGGTTTTTGAGCTTCTGGTTTTTGAACTTCTTCAGCAGGCTTTTGTTCAACTGGTTTTTGCTCAGCAGGCTTTTGTTCAACTGGTTTTTGCTCAGCAGGCTTTTGAGTTTCTGGCTTAGCTGTTGGTTGCTCAGTTACAACATTTTCAGTTGGTTGTTGACCAGGAATAATGCAATTTGGTTGGAAGTTTCCTTGTTGCCATTGTGCTAATGATTCCACGCCCATAGATTGTAAGAATGCTTGTAATTCTTGTTGGCTCATTTGCTTCATCATCACTTTTGAATGCTGAATATTTTGAACCTTTACGTTAGATGGTTGTACTGTTGCAGCTTGTGCATCTAGAGAAGATACTCCTAAAGTAAGAGCCGTTGCAGCAGCTACAGATAATAAAACACGCTTTTTCATGATGTGTGTCCCCCTATATAAAGTTTTAATTTGTTTTCACACGATTTGTTTTTGACAGCCTGTCTGACTGACAAATTCATCGTAGCATAGATTTTGTGAGAAAAAAGATGGAAAAAAATTCATAGACTTAAAATTTACCTAATTTATCCTAAGAGGGGAAAAGAGGAAAAATAAGAGAAACATAGAGTATAAAAGGAATTTTCAGCATTTTTATACTTGGTTTTAAGAGGGGTATTTTGGATGAATTTACCTAAACAGAAAATGAAGAATCCTATTGTATCAATGGTTTGAGAGTTTTTTTAGGAATATACTGGATTGATTTTTACAAAACTGTAATGTATCTGTTGTTCTTTTTTATAATAAAGTAACATATTTTTAATATTGTAGCGGACAAAAAAGCGGCTATCTCTTTACATAGACGAAGGAGATAGCCGTTTTCCTATTATTACGTATGTTACGAGTTATTACGAGTTGGTTTCAATTGCTTCTAATAATAAATCTACAATGTGAATTCCTCTCATTTTATGAGAAAGTCCTTCTCGTTCAATGCCTAATTTCATTTGTAGTAGACAACCTGGATTTGCAGTAACAATAGTTGCTGCTTCTGTTTCATGTACACGGTCCATTTTATAATCTAGAAATTCCATGGATAGTTCTGAATGAACAATATTGTAAATACCAGCAGAACCACAGCAGCGATCCGCATCTTTCATTTCACGATATGTTGCGCCTTGAATTGCTTCTAGTAACATACGAGGTTCTGAAGATGTTCGCATAACATTGCGTAAATGACAAGAGTCTTGATACGTAATAATTTGCGATGGAAGTCGTAAGTCATTTCGTTTATGGAAATCTAGTTCTACTAGAATAGCAGTAATATCTTTAATTTTAGAAACAAACTGCTTTGCGCGTTCAGCCCACTGTGGATCATCTTTTAAAAGATAATCGTAGTCTACGAGGTAAGCTCCGCAACCACCTGCATTCGTAATAATATAGTCAATATTTAAATCTTCGAATGCTTTTATATTTCGTTTCGCTAATTCTTTCGCTCCGCTCTTTTCACCAGCATGCCCATGTAATGCACCGCAGCAACTTTGTGTTTTCGGAATAACGATATCACAACCAGCTAACTGAAGAAGTTTCATTGTTGCGTTATTTGTTTCTAAAAACATCGTATCCATTAAACAGCCTGTGAAGAATGCAACTTGTTTCTTTTTTGTACTTTCAGCAGGTAAAAATGCAGGACGATCTTTCATTGCTTTCATTTTAGGGACTTTTGGTAAAACGAGATCCATTGTTGCAAGTGTTTCAGGGAATAACTTCATAATACCCATTTTATGTGTTAGTGTTTGTAAACCAGAACGTTGGTAAAATCCGATTAACCCTGTTAATGTTCTCATTCGATTTTGATGCGGGAAGAGCCCTTCAAAAACGACTTTACGAACGGCTCTCACTGGCACCGAGAACTTTTTGTTTTGATTAATAATATTACGAGCTTCTTCTAATAAATGTCCGTAATTTACACCTGATGGACAAACAGGTTCACAAGCACGGCAGCCAAGGCAAACATTCAATGTATTTTCAACATCTTCATCTGGTTCAATTAAACCGTCAACGACCGCTTTCATTAATGCAATACGTCCTCGTGGTGAATGTGATTCTTTATATCCAGATTGAATGTAAGTAGGACAAGTAGGTAAACAGAAACCGCATCGCATACAGTTTAGTAGTTCATCTTCACTTAATCTTTCTTTAAATTCTTTTTGAATGTTTTCTTTATTTAATGTTGTCATCGCTCAACCACCACTCTTTTGCGAGTGTCTTTCGCGAACATCTTGCCAGGGTTCATAATGTTATTTGGATCGAAGGCTTGTTTAATTCCTTGCATGGCAGCAATACCTTCTTTACCTAATTTCATTTCTAAATAAGGAGCTTTCATCGCACCAATACCATGTTCACCAGTAATTGTGCCACCAAGTTCAATTGCTTTCGCAAATATTTCAGCAAAAGCTTGTTCAGCTCGGTGCATCTCTTCTTCATTACGAGCATCTGTCATACAAGTTGGGTGTAGGTTGCCATCGCCAGCATGCCCAAACGTACAAATAGGAATATTATATTTTTTTGCAATGGCATTAATAGCTTCAACCATCGGAGCTATTTGTGAGCGTGGTACCGTTGCATCTTCTAATATTGTAGTAGGTTTTAATCTTGCAAGTGCTGATAGTGCACTACGGCGAGCTGTCCGAAGCGCATCTGCTTCCGCTTCATCTTTTGCAATGCGAACATCGACTGCATTCATAGAGCGGCAAACGTTAGCCATTTTTTCAATATCTCGATGGACAACTTCAGGTGGACCGTCTTGTTCAATTAATAAAATTGCTTTTACATCAGTTGGTAAACCGATTTGTGCAAACTCTTCTACTACTTCAATTGTCGGCTGGTCTAAAAACTCAAGTGTCGCTGGAATGATTTTATTTGCAATAATAGAAGAAACAGCACGTGCAGCTTCATTAATATCTTCATATAGTGCAAGCATCGTTTTCTTCGTTTCAGGCATAGGAACAAGTTTTAATATTGCTTCTGTTACGACGCCAAGTGTTCCTTCAGAACCGATAAATAAACGAGTTAAATCGTAACCGGCTACATCTTTTGCTAATTTACCGCCAGTACGAATAATATCGCCATTTGGTAAGACAAGTTCAAGACCCATCACATAATCACGTGTTACGCCATATTTTAATCCGCGTAATCCACCTGAGTTTTCATTAATGTTACCGCCGATTGTAGAAATTTTCATCGAGCTTGGATCTGGTGGATAAAATAAACCTTTTTCTTCTACCGCTTTAATAATATCAAGTGTAATTACACCAGCTTGTACAGTAATTGTTAAATTCTCTTCATCAATTTCTAAAATGTTATTCATATGGCGGAAGATAAGGACGATACCGCCTTCAAGTGGACATGTCCCCGCGCAAAGGTTTGTTCCAGAACCACGAACATATACAGGAATTTTGTGAGTGTTACATATTTTTAACACTTCAGCTACTTCATTTGTATTACGAGGAGCAATGACTGCATCAGGCATTGCTTGGAAGTTTGGAGTGGCATCATAACTATACGTTAAACGCCCCATATTGGATGTATCTACATTATCTTCACCAACAATGGATACGAATGAATGAATAATTTGCTTTTCTAACATTGGAAATCCCCCTCAAACTGTTAACGTATTTAGTCATCATAAAAAACGTTGTAACAGTGCTTTCATTATAATGATAAAAAAGTTGAGGGATTCTTTCTATGTATAATCATCTAAAGATTAATCTTTTTTATCATTCTTTTTTGTTTGATTATCTAATAAGAGGAGCGAGAAGTATAAAATGTTTAAGTCTTTGAATTGTTTCGGGTCAAGTCCTGTATGCTCCTCAATCTTTTTAAGTCTGTAATGCAATGTGTTAATGTGTATATGTAATTGTTCAGCTGTTTGTTTATAGGATTGGTTATAATCAATAAATAAGCGTAAAGTGTGCATAAGCTCAGGAGATGATAGTAAGTTTTCGATAGTACGCCTTAGAAACTGTTCCCGCGTTTCAGCAGAAATATCTTGTAAGCACATTTCTAAACGTAAATCTTCATTAAATACAATTTTTTTCGTTTCAAGTGATACGGAAAGAGCTTGTAATGCTTGTTCGTACGATAAGTTCATATTGCTTGGTGTAACGGATTGTCCAATCCCAATATATAAAGGAATAGAAAACAAAGTTTCACAGTCTTGTTTTAATCTTTTTAAAAATTGATACGTTTGCTCTTTGGAGTTTGTGGCTGTAAATAAAATGAATCGATCATTTCCCCAACGAACAAATAGATGCTCCTTTGTTAATAGATTGCGTACGTGTTGCCAAATCTTACGCTGAAGCATTGTGTCATTTTGATCGATAGAGAACAAAATAAGTTGTTTCTTCTTATATAAATCAATACCAAGTGTTTTTGCGCGATCGAGAAAGCTTGGAGACCAGTCTGTATTTTGAAGCCAATCAAAGACAAATGCTTCATAAGAACGGTGTTCAAGTTCTAGTTGTTCTAAAAAGTAGTTTTCGTGAATGAGTAGTTCGGTCATTTTACGTAATATTTCTCCGTATTGTGAAATGTTTTCAGGTTCGCCTGTAATTCCAATGACACCAATTACTTCGTCATGAAATAGTAAGGGGAGGTTCATACCCGCCTTTACGCCTTGCAAACGTCGTTCATCTTCTTTTGTAATAATGACAGTTTTCTTTTGTTTCGCGCATCGGAGTGCACCTTCATGAAATTGGCCGATTCTTTCTACATCTGTACTTGCGATAATAACGCCTTGTATATTAATGATAATGATATTTTCTTTAATTAATCTGCGTACTTCTCGTACAATTTTATTCGCTAAATCAGGAAAAAGCATAATTTGCACACCTCAAATTCTATTTGTTGTACATTATATATGTAAATGAAGTAAGAAAGGAAAATTTCACACTTTCCACACATTTATTTGTTATTTTACAATTATAACGAAATCATCCGAAGATGGAGGGAATCTTTTGAGAAAGTATGTTTTTCTTCTCTGTTTTTTATTTCTATTAGTAGGGTGTCAAGGAAGTTCATATACACCGATTGCTAAAGATAAAAGTGTTATTATAACAACGAATATAAAAGAAGGTAGTATTAGTTTTGTTGATGAAAAAACTAAAAAGTTAATTACGACATGGGAACTTAATGAACCAATGGCAGGAGTTGCACTACTTCCAAACGGTGAGGACATACTTGTATATGGCAAGCAGTTAGAGTACATGTATGTATATTCACTAGCAGAAGGAAGGCAAGTGGACAAATATAAAACGGGAAAAGGCATTGTAAATGTGATTGTATCCGAGGATAAAAAACAATTATTTGCTGCCGATCAAACTGCCCAAAAGGTAAGGTTCTTTACGATAAAAGGGAAAGAGACAGGGAGTGTATCAACAGGAAAAGGACCAATTACGATGGTAGAGCACGATAACCAGTTATCTGTATTAAACTTTTATGATACGAAGCTAACGACCATTGATACAAAGAAAAAAGAAGTGATACAATCCTTTATGATTCCCCCAGCATCAACGGGAGCGACAATTAGCCCAGATGGGAAAGAAATATGGATTGGCGGACATGGTGATGGAAATCAAGTCAATGAAAAAGTATTAGTGTATTCATTGCAGAGCGGAGAAATGGTACGTTCTTTACATGCTCCGTTTATGCCTGTGAATATAACGAAGGATAATGAGAATGTATATGCATTAAGTCACGGTTCGAATACGCTTAGAAAGTTTGATGTTAGCACGTATAAAGAGGTGGCTTCTGTAGAAGTAGGATCGAATCCATTTGCATTTTTGAAGAGCGGAGCAGAAGGATACGTAGCAAGCTATGATAGTGATGAAGTGTGTGTCATGGATATGAAGAGCTTGAAAATAAAACGAACAATTAAAGTCGGAAAAGGGCCGTTTCAACTCATAGAGAGGGAAGGGAAGGACAATGAGTAAATATAGGGTGCTAGTTGTAGATGATGAAAGTGATATGAGGCAGCTTGTTGGAATGTACTTAGATAATTTCGGATACGAGTGGGGAGAAGCTGAAAATGGAAAAGAGGCTCTAAAAAAATTAGAGACTGATCATTATGATTTCGTTGTATTAGATATTATGATGCCAGAGATGGATGGACTTTCAGTTTGTAAAGAAATTAGAAAAACGTCGGATGTACCAATTATATTTTTAACAGCAAAAGGTGAAGAGTGGAATAGGGTGAACGGCTTGCGTATGGGAGCAGATGATTATATTGTAAAGCCTTTTAGTCCTGGAGAACTAATTGCTCGTATGGAAGCTGTGCTAAGACGTTATACAAAGCAAGAGCAACAAGAAGAGATTCGGTTTGGACCGATACTTATTAATGAAAAAAGTAGGAAGATTGAGGCTGATGGTGAGCCGATTTCTCTTACAGTAAAAGAGTTTGATTTACTCTATTTTCTTTGCCAACATACGGGACAAGTATTTAGCCGGGAACAATTGCTGGAAAAGGTATGGGGATATGATTATGCCGGAAGTACAAGAACAGTGGATACGCACGTGAAAACGATGCGTTTGAAGCTTGGAGAAAGTGGAAACTACATTCAAACGGTTTGGGGTGTAGGCTATAAATTTGAGGTGTAACGTATGTTTACGATGGTACAGAAGCTTTGGCTTACAGTAGTATGTGCAGTATGTGTAACAGTTTCCTTTCTTTATTTTGTATCTTTATACTCGTATGAAAAACTATACGTTGATAATTTAAAAGATTCATTAGTAATGGAAGGGAAACGTCTTGCTGCGCAATATGATAAGCGTGAAGGAATAGCAACTTTTGAAGAGAAAGTAAGAGCATTTGATCAAATATCTAGTTCAGATGTTCTTTTCGTATCTAATCCGCGTGATTTAAGCGCGTGTTTACCTTTTGATGTGCATCATCATTCTCTTATAAGTGAAGGGGACAGGCAAGCATTATTAGATGGAAAAACTGTGACAAAGATAGGGTATGAGGAACATTTTGACCGAAATATTATGGGGGTTGTCATCCCTGTTTTAGAAAATAAAAAGTTAGTTGGCATTGTATATTCTTATATTCCTTTAAAAAGTATAAAAGACTTAATATATGATATGGGCCTTATTTTAGCACCATTAGCACTTGCTATGACTTTACTGACAATATGGATTGGTAGAAAGATTATTATTGCTATTACGAGACCGCTTTCGCAAATGGAACGAGTTGCCAATCATTTGGCTACGGGAGATTTCTCAGAACGGATTACAATTTCTTCCGAAGATGAAATTGGACGATTAGGAAAAGCATTTAATAAAATGGCAAATTCTTTAGAGACAGAAGACGTAAAGCGTAAGGAATTTTTAGCTAACGTTTCGCATGAACTAAGAACACCGCTTAGTTATATAAAAGGATATAGTGAAGCTATTTTAGATGGTGTAGCGAAGGGACCACAGCAGGAAAAAGTAACACAGCTCATTCATAAAGAAGCGGGTCGTATGCAGCGTCTCGTTCATGATTTATTAGATTTAGCACAATTAGAAGGTGAACATTTTCCGTTAAAGAAACAACCTATCGTTTTTTCACAACTGATTGAAGATGTGTTAGATACGTATGAGATTAAGTTTATAGAAAAGAAAATTCGTATTTCAACAAATTTAAATCCAGAAATCATTGTAATGATTGATGAGGATCGTATGCAACAAGTGCTTCATAACGTGTTAGATAATGCGATACGGTATACAAATCAAAATGGGGATATTGTGATAACACTCAGGCAGATAGATGATTACTGTGAATTAAACATAAAAGATACAGGAATCGGTATTGAAACAGAGCATTTAGAAAATCTTGGTGAACGTTTTTACCGCGTTGATAAAGCGAGAAGTCGTCAACATGGTGGAACAGGTTTAGGCCTTGCCATTGTCAGACAAATTGTTCATATACATGATGGACAGTGGCGAATTGAAAGTGAAAAAGGGCATGGAACGACGGTTAGTATTAAATTGAAAATACAAGTTGAAGAAAGCATGTTCTAAGGTGAAGGACATGCTTTTCTTCATGAGTGCAATGAATAGAGGAATAAATATAAATTAATATCAAATAAATATTAAAAATTTGACGATTTTATGAACAAAACATTTGTACTTCTTACCAATTCGTTCTAAAATAGTTATGATGCAAAGTTCTTATAAATCGTTTCAATTGTTGTTTGGAAGATACTGAGGTGATTTAACTGGAGTACAAATCTATTAAACCGAAAAAGATTTACGAAGAAGTATCTGAAGCTATTTTAACAATGATTAAAAATGGTACGTTAAAACCTGGTGACAAACTACTTCCTGTACATCAATTAGCTGAGCAGTTTCAAGTGGGTAGATCTGCTGTTCGTGAAGCGCTAAGTGCGCTAAGAGCAATGGGCTTAATTGAGATGAAACAAGGAGAAGGTACATATGTGAAGAATTTCGATTCTTCTTCATTAACAAAATCATTAAACAATAAATTATTAATGAAAAAAGAAGATATTTTAAACTTATTAGAAGTACGAAAGGTGCTTGAAGTGGGGGCAGTTCGAGCAGCTGCGGCAAAACGTACGGAAGATAATTTGCAAAATATGAAGCATTGGTTAGATGAAATGGTAAAGAGCATTGGAGATGAAAAGGCTGGCGAAAAAGCAGATTTTCAGTTCCATATGGGAATTGCGGAGTCTTCGCATAACAACATTTTGCTTGAACTCATGAATCATGTTTCAGAGATGATTGCTGAAACGATTGGTGAATCAAGACGCATTATTTTATATGGTGAACAAACAACATCAGAACGACTTATAGAAGAGCATCAAGTTATATATGATGCAGTGTTAAAGCAAGATGTAGAATTAGCGCAGCAAGCAATGCTAGATCATTTAACAAATGTAGAACATATTGTCACAGGTAAAAACGATATAAATTCGTAATTTAATCTTTTAAAAATCAAATTTTTTGATAAAATAGAGAAAGATTAAGTAAGCGTTTTCTTTAGAAGAGGGAGAGGATAGGCCATGGTTGAGCCTACTTCTTCTTTCCTTAGTCATCTGATGACCATACGTTTATTGGTGGAGTTGTAAAAAGGGGGAGTAATAATTATGAAAGTTACTTTATTTGTTACTTGTTTAGTCGATATGTTTGAAACAAACGTCGGCAAAGCAACAGTTGAAGTGTTGGAGCGTTTAGGTTGTGAAATTGAATTTCCAGAAGCACAAGTTTGTTGTGGTCAGCCTGCTTATAATAGCGGCCATGTAGAAGCAGCAAAAGAAGCGATGAAACATATGATTGAAACTTTCGAAGATGCAGAATATATCGTTACACCATCTGGTTCTTGTGCGACAATGTTTCATGAGTATCCGCATGTTTTTAAAGATGATCCGAAGTGGGCTAAACGTGCACAAAAGGTTGCTGATAAAACATATGAATTTACACAATTTATTGTAGATGTTTTAAAAGTGACAGATGTTGGTGCAAGCTTACCAGGGATAGCTACTATTCATAAATCTTGTCATATGACACGCCTGCTTGGAGTAAAAGAGGCACCAGGAATTTTATTATCAAATGTAAAAGGATTAACTGTGAGAGAACTGCCAAACGAACAAAATTGTTGTGGGTTTGGGGGAACGTTTTCAGTGAAGATGACTCCAATTTCTGAGCAAATGGTAGATGAGAAGGTAGATAGTGCAATGGAAACAGGTGCTGATTATTTAATCGGTGCAGATTGTGGGTGTTTGTTAAACATTGGCGGACGTATTGAGCGTTTAGGAAAAGAAATAAAAGTAATGCATATTGCTGAGGTACTAAATAGTCGCTCATGAAGGGGGAACATAAGCTATGTCTATGAAAATCAGTGAGAAAAAATTTAATGATCGCGTTGGCGATGGAATTCAAGATTCTTTTATGCGCGGAGCAGTATCTTCTGCGCAAACGCGCTTATATACGAATCGCTTAAAAGCAGCGGAAGAATTAGGAAATTGGGAAGAGTGGCGTGAACTAGGTGAACAAATTCGCCAACATACGTTAGAAAATCTTGATTATTACTTAATGCAGTTAAGTGAAAATGTATCAAAAAGAGGCGGACATGTGTACTTTGCGAAAACGAAAGAGGAAGCAGCAAAGTATATTCAAGACGTTGCAAAAAAGAAACAAGCGAAGAAAGTTGTAAAATCAAAATCAATGGTAACTGAAGAAATTAGTATGAATCATGCCCTTGAAGAGATTGGTTGTGAAGTGTTAGAAAGTGACTTAGGAGAGTATATCTTGCAAGTAGATAACGATCCACCTTCACATATTATTGCGCCCGCACTTCATAAAAACAGAACGCAAATTCGTGATGTATTTAAAGAAAAGCTTGGCTATGAAAATTCTGATGATCCATATGAAATGACAAAGTTTGTTCGTAAACAACTTCGTGAGAAATTTATGGATGCAGAAATTGGTGTGACAGGTTGTAACTTTGCAGTTGCAAATACTGGCTCTCTTTGTTTAGTAACGAACGAAGGTAATGCCGATCTTGTTATGTCGATTCCGAAAACTCAAATTGCAGTAATGGGTATGGAACGTATGGTTCCGACAATGGAAGAATTAGATGTTTTAGTTGGTTTACTATGTCGTAGTGCAGTAGGGCAAAAATTAACAAGTTATGTAACTGTAGCGGGACCAATCCAAGAAGAGGAAGTAGATGGACCAGAAGAATTCCACTTAGTTGTTGTTGATAATGGCCGCTCTCAAATTCTTGGGTCTGAATTCCGCTCAGTATTGCAATGTATTCGTTGTGCTGCTTGTGTTAACGTATGTCCTGTATATCGTCACGTTGGTGGACATTCGTATGGTTCTATATACTCAGGACCAATCGGTGCGGTATTAACACCACTTTTAGGTGGATACGATGATTACAAAGAGCTTCCATATGCCTCTAGTTTATGCGGAGCGTGTACAGAAGCTTGTCCAGTAAAAATACCATTGCATGATTTATTATTAAAACATCGTCAAGTAATTGTTGAGCAAGAAGGACGTGCACCACTTGCAGAAAAATTAGCAATGAAAATGTTTAGTATGGGTGCATCTTCAGCAACTTTATATAAAATGGGATCAAAAATGGCGCCAGCAGCAATGAGTCCATTTACATCGGGCAACCGTGTATCAAAAGGTGTTGGGCCACTTAAAAACTGGACAGATATTCGTGAATTCCCGGCTCCAAGTAAAGAACGATTCCGTGATTGGTATAAAGATCATAAGAAAGGCGGGGACAAATAATGACAGGATTAATTCAAAACCGTGAGTCCTTTCTAGATAATATTGCAAAAGAACTTGGACGTGAGCGGAAAACGGAAGGCGTAAAGCGTCCAGCATGGAAAAGTAATGTGAATGTAGAAACGCTAAAAGATTATTCAAAAGAAGAATTGTTAGAAGTATTTAAAAATCAATGTACAAACATTCATACAACTGTAGTAGAAACGACAAACGACCATTTACGTGAAGATATTCAAAAAGTAATCGTGGAAAACGGCGGGGGACCTATTATGTTATCGGCAGACGAACGTTTTGATTCTTATGGATTGACTTCTTTATTTAAAGAAGAGCTTCCAAAGCAAAATGTTGAAGTGAATGTATGGGATCCTGAGAAAAAAGAAGAGAATATGCGTATCGCAGAAAGAGCGAATATTGGAATCGCATTTAGTGATTATACTTTAGCTGAATCTGGTACGATTGTTGTACAAAGTCATAAAGGCCAAGGTCGTTCTTTACACTTTTTACCGACTGTATACTTTGCTATTATTCCACGTGAAACACTTGTGCCTCGTATTACACAAGCAGTTCAGGATATGAACACACGTGTAGAAAATGGCGAGGCAGTAGCATCTTGTATTAACTTTATTACAGGACCTAGTAACTCGGCAGATATTGAAATGAATCTTGTTGTCGGAGTACACGGACCATTAAAAGCAGTATATTTCATCGTATAAAAGAGGGGAAAGCAGGCCAGAAAATGGCCTGCTTTTTTAATAGAATAGAAATAATATGAAGTAGAATTTCTCTCCTTTTTTTGCTATGTTCTTCTGGAAAGGAGAGGAAGGGATGTTCACTTATTTATATGCATTGTTAGTGGGGATGGTGTTTGGTTCTTTTTTTATGTTAATTGCGATGAGAGTACCACTTGGTGAGTCTATCATTACCCCGCGTTCACATTGTCATTATTGTAAGTATGTGCTAAAGCCAAAAGAATTGATTCCAATCATTTCTTTTTGTATACAAAGAGGACGTTGTACGAATTGTAAGAGGAAAATTTCAATTTTGTACGTAGTATTTGAACTTGTAACAGGAATGATATTTCTTCTTACTGTATATATGATTGGGGTGGAACGGGAGCTTATCATCATTTTATCGCTTTTTTCTCTACTTCTTATTATTTCAGTTACAGATTACATATATATGTTAATCCCCAATCGTATTTTAGCTTGGTTTGCCTGTTTACTCATTTTAGAATGTGTTTTTGTGCCGTTAGTGACTTGGACAGATAGTATAGTTGGTAGTGGCGTTATATTCATTTTGTTATATTGCATGCAAAAGATATATCCAGAAGGGCTTGGTGGAGGAGATATAAAATTACTTTCGTTACTTGGATTTATAGTGGGACTGAAAGGGATTTTTATGATCTTATTTTTAGCATCTTGCTTTAGTCTTTGTTTCTTTGGAGTTGGTATAGTATTAAAACGTATGAAAATGAGGAGCCAAATTCCGTTCGGTCCTTTTATTAGCCTTGGGGCAATATGTTACATGTTGTTCACGTATACAAAATAGAGAGAGGATAGAACATGAATGTATATATGGATGATCAAAGAAGTTGTCCGTACGGGTATGTGCCCGCCACTACAGTAGAATGTGCCTTGCAAATGGTTCGGGATTATGATGTGAATATTCTTTCCCTTGATTTTAATATGGGATGGGGGAAAAGAAATGGATTAGATTTTGTAGAGGCTTTTTGTAAAGAGGGTTTATATGTAAATGAAATTCACCTTCATACGAATGATGTCATCGGTATGCACAAGATGAAACAGAGAATTAATAAGGGAAAGGAAGAAGGCGAAATTAATCCGCACCTTGTTGTTAAATATGTGGGGAGCTAAAAACTCCAAAGTTTTACTTTGGAGTTTTTAATGTTTCATATGTGCTTGTAACGGAATGATTTCTTCTTGTTGAGCCGCTACTAATTCAGTTTCTTCTTGTTTCACGTCAGGTACTTTCTTTGTTAAGTAATGGTATACCATGCCGACAAAGACGGACCCGCCAATAATGTTACCGATTGTAACTGGAATTAAGTTATGAATAGCACCTGCAAAAGAAATTGTCTCCGGATGCGGTGAAACTAAAGATAGAGCAAACAGTGATAAGTTTGCAATGCTATGCTCGTAACCAGATAAGAAGAATGTGAAAACGAGTAGCATCATCATCATAATTTTTGCTGTATCACCTTTAACTTGAGAAGGTAAGAAACACGCAAGACATACAAGCCAGTTACATAAAATTGCTTTAAAGAATAATTGCATTGTAGGTGTATTCATTTTTCCTTCTACTACTTTATTCATGAAATGGCCGTGATCAATTGCTTCGAAAATTCCAGTTGCATAAAATAGTAAGGCAAAGAATAAAGCTCCAGCTAAATTCCCTGCATAACAAGCGACCCAGTTACGAAGTGTATCAGAAATCGTTGTTTCTTTTCTTAAAGTTGCTACAGTAAAGTACATTGTGTTTCCAGTAAACAATTCAGCACCGCCATATATAATAAGTACGAGGGCAATTCCGAAAAACATAGAAGCAGCTAAATAAGTTGCCGGTGAATCTGCAATGTGAAAAAAGTTACCTAATTTAAAACATAGTACAATAATAAAACCGATATAAATACCCGCAAGTGCGGCACGAATGAAATATTGCATCGGGTTTGTATCTAGCATTTGTTTTTTGCTCTTAGCCAGTTTGACAACATAATCTATTCCTTGCTCTAGCATGAGTAATACGCTCCTTTAGTACATCATCTATAAATACTCCTTATATGAATAAAGTACATGGAATTGTTCTTAGTTTCAATAAGTTTGTGCAATATTTCACAAAAAGGACATACATATATTGAGAAAACGCTTACAAATGGTAGTATAATAGAATTTTTTCTGGACATTGAGAGGGGAAGGGAAAAAGAAAAAGCGCTGTAATTACAGCGCTTTTTCGTCTAAATTCTTTTCTACTTTTACTTCTACTTCTTTCGAGAAGAACCAACCGCCAACTGCGATTCCGACTAATACAATCCAGAATGTAAGCTTCCATAGTGTAGATTCTGGGAATGAATGCGGAATTACATTTAATGCAGGGTGTGCTAATGTATAAACTGCTAGTTTCACACCAACCCAACCTACAATTAAGAATGCTGCAGTTTCAAGTCCTGGTTTACGTTTTAAGATTTGTACGAAAGCAGTTGCTGCAAATCTCATGATGATTAACCCGATAAGTCCACCTACAAAGATAACAACGAATTGCCCAGTATCAAGACTACCAATTGTACCTAATCCTGTTTTTGGTAAAGTCATTGCTAACGCAACTGCAGCTAAAATTGAATCAACTGCGAAGGCGATATCAGCAACCTCAACTTTAAATACAGTCCACCAAAAGTTCTCTTGTTTTTTCTTTGCTTCTTTTTCTTCTGTTTCTTCATCCGTATTCTTTTTAACATACGTTTTAAATAAGTGATTACCAGCTATAAACATAAGGTAAATGGCACCGATTGCTTGCACTTGCCATACGTCGACTAAGAACGAGATCATAAATAACGATCCGAATCGGAAAACAAATGCCCCCGCTAATCCGTAAAATAATGCTTTCTTTCGTTTTTCTTCTGGTAAATGTTTTACCATAATTGCAAGAACGAGAGCGTTATCAGCCGCTAAAATCCCCTCTAGTGCAATTAGGATGAGTAATACCCAACCATACTCCAATAATAATGATACATCCATGTACATTCTCCTCTCATTTCTATAAGTACTAAATAAGTGAAGAATTTCCCCACTATTTAGTTTCCCCATACTCCTGCCTATTAACTTTGGAAGAATTTGGAAATTAATACAAAAAAGACCTCTGCCGTTAATAGGCAAAGGTCTTGCTAGACATATGTAATGAAAATGCCAACAAAGCCGGAAGAACTAAGTTCTACGTAATGACGACTTTGTTTCCAAGAAATATTCTTGGACGCTACTCCCCTTTGGAGATATGCTATTGTACTCTCATTATATGGATAATGTATACGGTTGTCAACCTGTTAAAATATCTTCATTCGGATATTTTATTTTTCGGTTCTTTTTACGTGCAAATGAAAAAGCCAATGTTAAAGGTCCCATTTTCCCAAAAAACATCATAAAGATGATAATAGCTTTTCCGATCATAGTTAAGTGTGGTGTGAAATTCATACTGAGACCGACAGTCCCAAATGCTGAAAATACTTCGAAAGCACTCATCAATAGAGGAACTCGCTCAGTAATACTTAAAATTAAAATAGCAAAAAAGATAAATGAAATGGAAATAATAGTGATGGTCAATGCTTTGACAATGAGAGTATCTTTAATAGATTTTTTAAAAACGACAATATCATCTTGTTCTTGTAAAAATTTAAATACCCCAAAAAACATGATTAAAAATGTTGTTAACTTAATTCCACCACCGGTTGAAGCACTACCAGCGCCAATAAACATAAGGAGCATCATTAATAGTAGGGAAGGCTTTGATAATGCAGAAATATCAACTGTATTAAACCCGGCAGTACGAGTTGAAACCGCCTGGAAATAAGCGGCCATTCCTTCTTCAAATGGGGTAAATCCTCTCATAGAAAGGGAATTGTGGAACTCGAATATAAAAATAAAAACAGTCGCAATAATATTGACGATTAGAGTAGAAGAGAGCATAAGTTTTGAGTGTAATGTAAGGTTTTTAAAATTTTTCTTTCTTTTTATATCTACGATTACTGTAAAACCAATCCCACCTAAAATAATGAGGGAGGAAATAACGAGATTGACAAGAATGCTATGAGAATGGGACATTAAATTATCGCTCCACACAGAAAAACCAGCATTGTTAAAAGCAGAGATCGAATGAAAAAAGCTATAATAGATCCCTTTAGCAATCCCGTATTTTGGTACCCATTCAAAAGAAAGAATCAAAGTAGCGATACATTCGACTGTAAAAGAGAATAAAAATAATGCTTTGGCAAGACGAATGACACCACCAATGTTCGTTTGGTTTAACGCTTGTTGCAGTAAAATTCGGTTTTGAAGACCAATTTTTCTGCCGAGCATAATCGCAATTAAAACGGCAAAGCTCATAATGCCAAGTCCCCCTACTTGTATAAGCGTTAAAATGACACACTGTCCAAACAAAGTAAATACTTTTCCGGTGTCTACAACACCAAGCCCAGTAACAGTACAAGCAGAAACTGTTGTAAATAAAGCGTCGATCCATGAAATAGAAGTTGTTGTAGCAATTGGTAGTTTTAATAAGCATGTACCGATAACTGATAACATAATAAAAGACAAAGTAAGAACACGGGGAGGACTCATGCTAATATTAATCCGTTTCATGTCACATATCGTTCCTTTCAGTTTGCTCTTACTAGTATGTGAAAAAGCACGATTATGTATGTTAAAAATAGAAAGAGGCAGAGAATATCTGCCTCTAAGCCATAGGTTATTGTATTATCCACGTAATTGTTGTTGAGCTAAAGCGACTAGTCGTTTCGTTACTTCACCGCCAACTGAACCGTTAGAACGAGATGCTGTATTAGAACCTAAGCTAACACCGAATTCTTGTGCGATTTCATATTTAAATTGTTCAAGCGCTTGTTCTGCACCTGGAACTAGTAATTTGTTTGTTTTTACCATGTTGATACACATCCTTATGAGTAGTCCAATTCAGCTAAATACTTATCTAAACTGGTAACGTTATTTTATGTGGAAACGACGTACTCATACGCGGAAGTAATCGGTGTGATTAGAAGTTATTGGATAGAAAAAAGAGTAGCAAATTTGCTACTCTTTTTTCAGTATTGTCGCTGTACCTTCCACGACAATATCACCGGATTGATTATATATGTTTGTTTGCAACGTAATGATTTTTTTATCGTCTCGTTTTTTAATGACTTCTGCCACAACGCGAAGTGTATCACCGATTTTGACAGGAGCACGGAATGAAACGTTTTGAGATAAATAAATCGTGTTTTTGCCAGGGAGTTTCGTTCCAAGAATCGTCGAAATGAAACTGGAAACGAGCATGCCATGAGCAATACGTTCTTTAAACATTGTTGTTTTTGCAAAAGAATCTAAAATATGAATAGGATTCACATCTCCAGTTAATTTTGCAAAATTAATAACGTCCTCATCCGTAATAGTTTTTGTAAGGGATGCTTGATCACCGACTTGAATCTCATCATAACGAAGCTCCGGAACAGTTTGTGCTTCTTGAAATGGATTCATTTTGGCCTCCTTCTTTTCCATATCGAAAAATGCTAGCCATCTTGATGTAGTAGGAGGAAGAAAGAGTTTTGTTTGTGCTGCAGTTAGCTCCCACATTTTTCTTACTTGATGGAAGTAAATAAATTTTTTGAGTTTTCCTCGAACTGCTTTGCGAGTTCTAGTTGTTTGGACTTGAACTCTCCCAAAAAAACTTCTAACTGTTTTTGAACCTCTTCACGTTGTAATTGTTGTTGTTCAATAAATTGTTTTGTTGTTTCTTCAAATTGACCGCTAGTTTGAGTAAGAATAGACAAAGATGTTTTCGTAGGAGAAACAGTCAGTTGGTGCATTTGATTAGAAAGTTCATTCCATTTCCCTTGCCACTCGTTAATTTGATCATTTAAGGAGTTTCCAGTTAATTGCTTCACGTAATCTGTATATTGGTTATTGAACTGAGCAGTGAATTGTTGTAGTTCTTTTTCTAGTTCATCTACCCCTGATGTTAATTTATGCAAAGCGTCTTGTTGTTGTTTTAAAGTTTCTAAAGTAAGTTGCTCTAATTGTTTCCCAGCTGAAGAGAAGAGGGAAAGAGATTGAGACCAGTTTTTCCAAAATGCATCGACTAATTCGTATGGTTTAGTTTCCATTGTTTGACCTCCAAATGTTTTTTTGCATATTGTGAACGCAGATTACTCTGCTGTACCACCAGGTGAAGATGAAGAATCCTTTTCATCCTTTTCTGGAGAAGTAGAAAATGGAAAGAACGCATTGGTGTATAACGTAAAAAACGTCCGCAACATATTTTGATAATGTTCAAAAGAAGTTGCACATGTTGTTAAATATTGCTCTCCATATTCTGTTAAAGAATAAATTCGTTTCGCTGGCCCGCCTTCACTTGTATCCCAAGTGGAAGAAATGAGATTTTCTTTTTCTAACTTGCGCAATGTTCTATACACATTACCTTGGTCAACAGAAGAAAAGCCGATGTCCATTAGCATTTGAATGAGTTTGTAACCATGAAGACTCCAGTCTTTTAGACAGAGAAGTAAGAAAGGAACTAAGAAGTTTTTGGGCATGGAGTTTGGTTGTTTCGCTTGGTTTTTTTCCAAACTTTCTGGGTGTTCTGGTTCATTATGTAGCATGATTGTGCATCACCTCATGAATCAGTTAGATGGAATTTTTTTGCTTATAAGTGCAATTTACACCTATCTGTTTTTAATGTCAACACATTTATCGGAAGATAAAGAAAAATAAAATATAGACTTGAAGTTTTATTCAGAATATTAGAAAATAGTGAATAGGTTGAATTGTTTCAAAAACGAAAAAGGGAGTGTAGGCGAAGTGATTGATCAAAAATTCGATCCATTGCAAGCATGGAAAAATGCTTATGAACAAACCGAAACATTTTGGGGAAAAGCGCTCAATGAAACAATTAAAACAGAAGAATATTCTGCTTGGATGGGCAGCGTTCTAGATTTGAATTTGTTTTATCAAAAAGCATTAAATGATACGACAAAAAATTATTTAGAACAGGTGAATGTGCCGACGAGAGAGGATATCGCTAGAGTAGCTACGCTTGTTATCAATTTAGAAAATAAAGTTGATAACATTGAGGAAATTCTAGAAGAGAAAGTGGATTCATTAGGACAAGCTCCTACATTAAAGCGTGATGTTACGAAAGTAAAACAAGATATTCGCACGCTAGAAACGAAAGTTGATCAAATTTTAGAGTTACTAGAAAAGCAAAATGCAGTACTAGCGAAACTACAAGTACCTGCAAAAGAAGAAGTAAAACCTGCGAATAAGCCGGAAAATAAAAAATGATAATAGCGTTTGTTTATAACGTGTAAAAGGGAAAGGGAGAATCTCTTTTTCATGTATAAACAACGAAACATAATTAATATATGGACTCTATTAATATGAGTACCAAAATGATTCATAACAATCGTTCACAAATTCATTTAAGGGGGAAAAGAAATGGTTCAATTAAATGGCAAAGTAGCAATCGTAACAGGTGGGGCAAAAGGAATTGGAAAAGCAATTACAGTAGCATTAGCACAAGAGGGAGCAAAAGTAGTTATTAACTATAACAGCAGTAAAGAAGCAGCTGAAAACTTAGTAAATGAATTAGGAAAAGAAGGACATGACGTTTATGCAGTTCAAGCGGATGTTTCGAAAGTAGAAGATGCAAACAGACTTGTAGAAGAAGCTGTGAATCATTTTGGTAAAGTTGATATTCTTGTTAATAATGCTGGTATTACAAGAGATCGTACATTCAAAAAATTAAATCGTGAAGATTGGGAGCGCGTAATTGACGTGAACTTGAGCAGTGTATTTAATACAACAAGCGCGGTACTTCCATACATATCGGAAGCAGAAGAAGGAAGAATCATTAGTATTTCTTCTATTATTGGCCAAGCTGGTGGATTTGGACAAACAAACTACTCTGCAGCAAAAGCAGGTATGTTAGGATTTACAAAATCATTAGCATTAGAGCTTGCAAAAACAAATGTAACTGTAAACGCAATTTGCCCAGGATTTATTGATACTGAAATGGTAGCAGAAGTACCAGAAGAAGTACGTCAAAAAATCGTTGCGAAAATCCCGAAAAAACGTTTTGGTCAAGCTGATGAAATTGCAAAAGGTGTAGTATACCTATGCCGTGACGGTGCATATATCACAGGTCAGCAATTAAACATTAACGGTGGATTATACATGTAATGAATCGAGAAAAAAGTGCATATCCATAGCAGGAATGCACTTCTTTTTTTAGAAATAAATCGACCGAAAAGGAGATAGAAAAATGACTGCATTCGTAACGGAATGGGAAAAGCAATTGGAGTTGTACCCAGAAGAATATCGTAAAGCATATCGCCGTGTGAAAAGAGCGAGCGAAGTTTTATTACGCGAACCAGAACCACAAGTTGGTTTAACACCAAAAGAAGTTATTTGGACGAAGAATAAAACGAAGCTGTATCGTTACATTCCAAAACAAGAAAAAACACAGAGAGTTCCAATCCTATTAATATACGCGCTTATTAATAAACCGTATATTATGGATTTAACTCCAGGAAATAGTTTAGTGGAATATTTAGTAGATCGTGGTTTTGATGTGTATATGCTTGATTGGGGCACATTTGGTTTAGAAGATAGTCATTTGAAATTTGATGATTTCGTGTTTGATTATATTGCAAAAGCAGTGAAGAAAGTAATGAGAACTGCGAAATCGGACGAGATTTCTTTACTTGGTTATTGCATGGGTGGAACGCTAACTTCTATTTATGCAGCACTTCATCCACACATGCCAATTCGCAACTTAATCTTTATGACAAGTCCTTTTGATTTCTCTGAAACAGGATTATACGGTCCTTTATTAGATGAGAAATACTTCAATTTAGATAAAGCGGTTGATACATTCGGAAATATTCCGCCAGAAATGATTGATTTCGGAAATAAGATGTTAAAACCAATTACAAACTTTGTAGGTCCATATGTCGCTTTACTTGATCGTTCAGAAAATGAGCGCTTCGTCGAAAGCTGGAAATTAGTTCAAAAGTGGGTTGGTGACGGTATTCCATTCCCAGGTGAATCGTATAGACAATGGATTCGTGATTTTTATCAAAATAATAAATTAGTGAAAGGTGAACTCGTTATTCGTGGACAAAAGGTAGACCTTGCAAATATTAAGGCGAATGTCTTAAATATTTCTGCGAAACGTGATCATATCGCCCTGCCATGCCAAGTAGAAGCTTTGCTAGACCATATTTCTAGCACAGATAAACAATATGTATGTTTACCAACGGGACATATGTCGATCGTTTACGGTGGAACAGCGGTAAAACAAACATATCCGACGGTTGGAAATTGGCTGGAGGAGCGTTCTAATTAAAAATAAAAAGTCCAACTAGCGTATGTTAGTTGGATTTTTTTATGGGAAATAACAAAAGATAGAAAGGAGAAATTTATATTTTAGGAGTATAATTATGAAACTTATGACTGGTAAGTTGTTTTGGAATACAGGAGTTTCTATACCTTGTTATCCATCATTAGAAAATGATATGATATGTGATGTGCTTGTAGTCGGAAGCGGAGAAGCAGGTGCTCATATAGCGTATTCGTTAGCGAAAATTGGAATGCGTGTTACGCTCATTGAAAAACGAGCAATCGCATGTGGTAGCACAGCTGCTAATACAGGTTTACTACAATTTCTTCATGATAAATCGCTAACCTCACTTATCCATACATTTGGTGAAAAAAAGGGGGTACGAGCATATAAGCTTTGTTACGAAGCGCTACGAACAATGGAGCAAGTTGTACCGACTCTCGATATTGATCCCCAGTTTATTCCGCGAAGTAGTTTGTATTATGCAAGTAGAAATGAGGATGTATCGTTTTTACAAGAAGAGTATAATACGTTACGCCATTATGGATTCCCGGTTGAATATTTTACCGATTCACATATGAAGAAGAAGTATTCATTTATAAAACAAGCAGCGTTATATACGCATGGTGATGCCGAAGTGAATCCGTATTTATTAGCGCATAGCCTTTTGCATAAAGCAAATCAAATGGGAGCTACTATACTTGAGCATACAGAGGCCATACATATAAAAAAACGCCAAAATGATTTAATTTGTTACACGAAAACAGGAAATCAAATTGTAGCAAAGAATATTATTATGGCGACAGGTTATGAAGCACTTTTCGGAAAGAAAGAAAAAAATACAACAGTGGAAACATCATATGCAGTGGTGACAAATAAGGTAGATTCATTTGAAGGCTGGCATGAACAATCATTAATTTGGGAAACAGCACGGCCTTACTTATATTTTCGAACGTATCAAAACCGTATTATTGTAGGCGGATTAGATGAAGCGATGCAAATTCAAACAATTGGTGATACGAAATTATTGCATAAGCGTGATATCCTTATTAACATTGTAAAAGAGATGTTCCCGCAGTATAAGAATATACAGGCAGAGTACTATTGGGCGGCAGCATTTGGCGGTAGTCATGATGGTCTCCCTATTTTAAAAGAAGACAAAGAGATACATAATTTATTTTACGCATTGCCATATGGAGGTAATGGAACTGTGTATGGAATGGTATTTGCCAAATTATTTGAGCAGTTATTTACAAATAAAGAAAGTGAAGATTTTTCTTTATTTAATCGATAGAAAAAAGGTAGCGAAGTGATGGAATGAGAGATATAAAAAAGTTTTTACAAAAATTACGTCCTGTACAACTCATTGTTTTATTTTATTTATTAGCAGTAGTTGTATCGGTGATATTGCTTAGTTTCCCGTTTGTTACGAAGTCTGGTGTGAAATGGACATTTATCGATGCCCTCTTTACATCTGTTAGTGCGGTAAGTGTTACGGGACTGTCTGTTGTTACAATTTCAGATACATTTACTACGGCAGGAATTATTATGTTAGCCCTTATTTTACAATTAGGCGGCTTAGGAATTATGGCACTTGGTACGTTTGTTTGGATTATAACGGGGAAAAAGATCGGTTTGCAGAGAAGAAGACTCATTATGGCAGACCATAATCAAGGGAATTTATCAGGCCTTGTAGAATTGATGCGTTCTATTTTAATTGTAATTATTTCGATAGAACTTATCGGAGCGATACTATTAGGTACAAGATTTCTACTTTATTTTCCAACTTGGCAAGAAGCTTATTTTCACGGTTTCTTTGCCGCTGTTAGTGCAACCACGAACGGCGGATTTGATTTAACTGGACAATCATTAATTCCGTACAAAAAAGATTATATTGTGCAAATGATTCATATGTTACTTATTATTTTAGGAGCGATTGGCTTCCCGGTGTTAATGGAAATAAAGCAATTCTTTAGTAAAAGGCGACAGCAACTATTCCGCTTTTCGTTATTTACAAAATTGACGACAACAACATTTTTTGCCCTCGTTATCGTTGGAACCATTATGATTTTTTTACTAGAACGAAATCAATTTTTAGCAGGAAAGTCATGGCATGAAACAGTTTTCTATACATTATTCCAATCTGTGACGACGCGAAGCGGTGGACTTGCTACAATGGATATACGTGAATTGTCACAACCGACGCTTTTATTTATGAGTATATTAATGTTTATAGGGGCATCTCCAAGTTCGGTTGGGGGCGGAATACGTACAACAACATTTGCTGTTAGTATATTATCGTTATACACTTTTGCAAGAGGTGGAAGAACGGTTAGAGTCTTCAAACGTCAGTTACATGAAGAAGACGTGCTAAAAGCATCTGTCGTTATGACGATGGGGATTTTATTATGTGCCACAGCACTCTTTATTTTATCTATTACGGAAAATGTACCGCTTATGAGTTTAATTGTTGAAGTGTGTTCTGCTTTCGGAACGACAGGGCTATCGACAGGTATTACGCCAGATTTAACAACTGTTGGTAAACTTGTACTCATTGTACTTATGTTTATTGGGCGTGTCGGTATTTTAACATTTATACTGGCTAGTGGGGGAAGAGAACAGCCACCTCGCTATAAATACCCGAAAGAGAGAATTATTATTGGATAGTATGAAACCATTCTACCTATGTGAGGTAGAATGGTTTTTTAGTCGTTAATGCCAAATTGCGGATGCATAAAAGCCTCATTTTTATTATCCACTTCTTTTTTTAGCAACTCTTGATTTTCTTCTGAAATCCACCCAATATCATTTGTAGGATGAATCCATTCTTCTCCAGCCATAATGGCAGGGTCTACTTCATCAGTCCAATTGTGAAGTGGACTATTCTCGGAATCATATTTACTGTCTCCGATTACGACGTCATATTGATTTATGAAAGGTTGTTGCATCTTCTTTCCTGTTCCTTTAAAAGATGGGAAATTCATTTGATGCGGGAGCGTTTCATCTAAAATTGGTGACTGGATTTTATCTTTCTTCTTCAAAATAATCGCCCCTTTTCTAATGTTCTTTTCATAGGTAGTATTTCCATCTAGCGGCCTTATGTACTTGTTAACACTTGCCAGTAATAATTATTTAATGTTGTTTCAAACTAGAGTAGAAAGTGAATTCTTGAGAGCAGGTGAATGTATTGGTAAAAAGAAAAGTGAAACAAAATGCGGCAATCAACAATAATAAAACTCCGAAAGAAAGCTTACCAGATGCAGAATTTGCATTAGAGTATGAAGGAGAAAATAGCGCGAAGTATGCAAATCGTAATTCAAAAAAAGGTAAACAAAAATGAGGCGTTTTTTACAAACGCCTCATTTTTTTGTGGGATTATAAAGGTTTTTTTAATTATTTGTAAATTTAGTGTTCATTATTAGCAGAAAAATGCGAAAAAACATAGAAGTAGCAACGTATTACACAAAAACAAACAACAAACAAAAGATTAATGTTGGTTTAATACTGCTTTTACACTAGTTGTTTATATTAGAGTTGTACATAAGATTTATAAAAGGAGAGAGAGACAGTGAAAAAAACAATCTTTAAAGCTGTAGCAACTGGAATGGTATTTTCGTTATTAATGGGGTGTGGTGCAAAGAAAGAAGAAAGTGCTGGGGCAAAAGTAAAGGATGATAAATTATCTGGATCATTAACTGTTTACACAGCGATTGAAGAAGAACTTGTACCAATTTATCTTGATTCTTTTAAAAAGAAATATCCAGATGTGAAACTGAATATTGTTCGTGATTCAACTGGAGTTATTACAGCGAAATTGCTAGCTGAAGGAAAAAATACACAAGCAGATGTTGTATGGGGAACAGCAGCGTCTAGTCTATTAGCTTTAGATAAAAAAGATATGTTAAAAGGATACTCTCCAAAAGGAGCGGATCGTGTTCTTCCGCAATTTAAAGATGATAAGCAACCAGAAAAATGGGTAGGTAATACGGCATTTATGACGGGGATTGCTATAAATAAAGAAGAATTAAAGAAGAAGAATTTACCGATGCCAGAATCATACGAAGACTTAACGAAACCAGAATATAAAGGAACGCTTGTTATGCCACATCCAGCTTCTTCTGGAACAGGATTTTTAACAGTTTCTGCATGGTTACAAATTATGGGTGAAGATAAAGGCTGGGATTACATGAAGAAACTTCATGATAATATGGCAACTTATACTCATTCAGGTTCAAAACCAGCGAAATTAGCAGGCGCAGGTGAATATCCAGTTGGCGTATCAATGGTTTATAGTGCTTTGAAAGAGAAACAAAAAGGTGCACCAGTTGAAGTTGTATTGCCGAAAGAAGGATTAGGTTGGGAAGTAGAAGCGAACGCACTTATTAAAAAAGATAATGCAAAAAATGAAAAATTAGCGCAAGCATTTTTAGATTGGGCAATTACTGATGATGTAATGAAGTTATACTTCGAGAAAAATGGATTCGCGACAATTAAAAATGATTATAAACTTCCAGATGGATTCCCTAAAGATGTGACAGAAAAGTTATACAAAAAGAATGACTTTAAATGGGCAGCAGAAAATCGTGACAAAATTTTAGAAAAATGGGAAAAAGAGTTTGGCCAAAAAGCAGAACCGAAAAAGTAAGTGAGTGGGAGAGAGAAAAAATGAGCGAATATTTATCAATTCAACACATTCAAAAACAGTTTGATGCATTTACAGCGTTAAAAGATATTTCTTTTACTGTGAAAAAAAATGAGTTTGTATGTTTATTAGGCCCAAGTGGTTGTGGGAAAACAACATTGCTTCGAATTTTAGCAGGGCTAGAAGAGGCAACAACAGGTAGTATCGCTGTGGATGGAAAAGATATTACAGCATTACCTCCTGGAAAGAGGAATTTCGGAATGGTGTTTCAATCGTATGCATTATTTCCGAATTTAACAGCACTTGAAAACATTGAATATGGCTTAAAGACAAAAAAATATGGAAAAGCAGAAGTAAAAGAGAAAGCGCTAGAGGCGTTAGAACTTGTAGATTTGCTGAATGTAAAAGATAAATATCCTGCTCAAATGTCTGGTGGACAACAGCAGCGAGTAGCACTTGCACGTGCGCTCGCTCTGTCTCCGGATATTTTGTTACTCGATGAGCCATTATCTGCTTTAGATGCAAAAGTGCGTGAAAAGTTACGTAGAGAAATGCGTGATTTGCAAGAAAAAGTAGGAGTAACAACTATTATGGTTACGCATGATCAAGAAGAGGCATTAACGATGGCCGATAAAATTGTTGTAATGAATCATGCGGAAATTATGCAGATTGGCACACCAGAGGAGATTTATCAAAGACCAGCCAATCCATTTGTGGCAGATTTTATTGGTTCTATTAATTTCTTTTCGAAAAACAATGAAGAACATGCAATTCGTCCTGAGCATGTAACAGTTGTACAAAAGGATGGTATTAAAACGGTTGTGGAAAGCATGGAATTTCGCGGATCTGTATATCGGACGGAAGTGCGGGTCGTAGAAGAAAAAACACATCTTTATAACGAGAAAATTGTAGTGGATATATTGGCATCAGAAGTAGAAGCAACCGCAATTAGAAAAGGAAAGCCGATTCAAATCTCTTTCTTAGAAAATCATATGTTGTCATATGGAAAGAAGGTCATTGTATAGATGGAGATGTTAGAAGATTTCAAGGTAGAAAGTACGAAAAAAAAGATTAAGAGACGTATCGGTAAAGAAGAGTGGATACAAAGACTATTAATTATTGGTATGCTTCTCGCGTTTTTGATCATGCTTGTATTACCTCTATTACAATTGTTTACACAAGCTTTTTATGATAAAGATGGAGCTTTCATTGGTGTTGCGAATTTCAGTAAATATTTCACAACACCAACGCTAGTTCAATCATTACAAAATACGATATGGATTTCGGGCGCGACAACAATTATTGCAGTAACACTCGCTTTCGCTTACGCCTATGCGATCGCTCGTACGAATGTGTTTGGAAAGCGTGTATTTCAATATATTGCGTTGTTACCATTATTCGCACCAACGATGATGCATGGTATCGCATTTACATATTTATTTGGTAATCAAGGGTTAGTAACGAAAGGAATGTTTGGTTTGTTTGAAGGGATACAAATCCCTTTATATGGACCAGTAGGAATTGTAATGGCTGAAGTCATGTATACATTTCCGCAAGCATTTCTTATATTATTAATTGCTTTTCAAGGCTCTGATTATCGTTTATATGAAGCTTCTAATATGTTAGGAGCGAGTAAAACAAAGCAATTTTTCACTGTTACTTTACCTAGTGTAAAGTACGGATTAATTAGTGCGATGTTCGTTGTGTTTACACTTAGTTTCACTGATTTTGGGGCACCAAAAATTGTTGGTGGGCAATATAATGTACTTGCTACTGACGTATATAAGCAAGTAATTGGGCAGCAAAATATGCCGATGGGTGCAACTGTCGGAATGATTTTATTAATCCCAGCTATATTTGCCTTTGCAGTTGATCGCATTACGCAAAGAAAGCAGGCGAATCTCTTATCTTCCAAATCAGTACCTTACAGAATAATAAATAATAAGAAACGAGATGTTATTTCATTCGTATATTGTAGCGTAGTAACGCTTATGATCATTCTATTATTTGTGGCAGTTGGTATTGCTGCAAGTGTGAAAGTATGGCCATATAATATGAGCTTTACATTTGAGCATTTCAATTTTTCCAGTTTAACAGGAGATGGACTTGAAGCATTTAAAAATAGCGTAATTGTTTCAGCAATTACTGCAGTTATTGGAGCGGTTTTAACATTTATGTTCGCTTATGCGATTGAGAAAATAGATCAGCTACAATTTTTCCGAAAAGCAGGTTACTTTTTCTCTATCGTTCCTTTAGCGATACCAGGTTTAGTACTTGGGTTAGGCTACGTCTTCTTCTTTAGTCAACCAACAATACAAATCTTTGGACTTTCCGTAACGAACCCGTTCCATTCTCTATACGGAACAATTGCTGTGCTAGTACTAGTCAATATCATTCATTTTTATTCTGTAACATTTGTTACGGCAACGACAGCTTTAAAGAAATTGGACCGAGAGTTTGAACTTGTTTCACAGTCGATGGGGATACCGTTTTATAAAACATTCTTTCGAGTTACGGTACCGATGTGTTTACCAGCCATTTTAGAAATGGTAATGTACTACTTCGTAAATTCAATGGTAACTGTCTCAGCAGTTGTATTCCTGTATGCAGCTGATTTTAAACTAGCTGCCGTATCAATTGTAAATATGGATGATGCAGGAAATGTAGCACCAGCAGCTGCAATGAGTGTACTTATTGTTGTTACAAATATTGTAGTGAGAGTTGTATATGAATGGGGAACGAAAGCACTTCGTAACCGAACGTCACAATGGCAAAAAAGATAAATAAGAAGGGTGATGGATTAGATGAAAGTAGAAGCAGTTATTTTTGATTGGGCAGGTACAACAGTTGATTACGGATGTTTTGCACCACTGGAAGTATTTATGGAGATTTTCCATAAACGCGGTGTTGCAATTACTGCAGAAGAAGCCCGTAAGCCAATGGGATTATTGAAAATTGATCATGTTAGGGCATTAACAGAGATGCCTCGTATTGCGAGTGAGTGGAATCGTATTTTCGGACAATTACCAACAGAAGCAGACATTCAGGAGATGTATGAAGAATTCGAAAAGATTCTCTTCACTATTTTACCGCGCTATGCGTCGCCGATTAATGGAGTAAAAGAAGTGATTGCTTCTTTACGTGAAAGAGGAATTAAAATTGGTTCAACGACTGGTTATACGAGAGAAATGATGGACATTGTAGCAAAAGAAGCAGCACTACAAGGGTATAAACCTGATTTTCTTGTAACACCAGATGATGTTCCAGCAGGTCGTCCGTATCCGTGGATGTGCTATAAAAATGCGATGGAGCTTGGTGTATATCCAATGAATCATATGATAAAAGTTGGAGACACGGTATCAGATATGAAAGAGGGAAGAAATGCTGGTATGTGGACAGTGGGTGTAATTCTCGGCAGTAGCGAACTCGGCTTAACTGAAGAGGAAGTGGAGAATATGGATCCGGTAGAACTTCGTGAAAAAATAGAAGTAGTTCGCAATCGTTTCGTTGAAAATGGGGCGCACTTTACGATAGAAACGATGCAGGAACTCGAAAACGTAATGGAACATATCGAGAAACAAGAACTTATTATTTCATAAAAGGGGAATAGGATCATGACTGAAAATCACTATTTATTATTAACGCCTGGACCATTAACAACAACCAAAACAGTAAAAGAAGTTATGTTATACGATTGGTGTACGTGGGATGCTGAATATAACAAAATGGTACAAGAGGTAAGAGCTAAGCTTGTATCGTTAGCAACGAAGGAAGAAGAGACATATACAACTGTTCTCATGCAAGGAAGCGGTACGTTTTCAGTTGAAGCAGTGATTGGATCTGTCGTTCCTAAAAATGGAAAGCTGCTCGTATGTACAAATGGTGCGTACGGTAAGCGAATTGTACAAATGGCAGAGCTGTTACATATAGATGTCGTGGTCAGTCAAACAGAAGAGTGGGAGCCTACTAATATTGCAGAGGTAGAAAAGATATTGCAACAAGATAAAGAGATTACACATATTGCAGTTGTTCATTGTGAAACAACAACAGGTATTATCAATCCAATTGTAGATGTATGTAAATTAGGGAAGCAATACGGAAAAGTAACACTAGTTGATGCAATGAGTAGTTTTGGTGGTATTGAAATAAATATCGCTGAGTTGCAAATTGACTTTCTAATTAGTAGTGCGAATAAATGTATTCAAGGGGTTCCTGGATTCGGCTTTGTTATTGCAAAGCGCGATGAATTGGTGAAATGTAAAGGGCAGGCACGTTCATTATCATTAGATTTATTTGATCAGTGGGAAACGATGGAAAATCAAAATGGGAAATGGCGTTTTACGTCACCTACACATGTTGTACACGCTTTTTATCAAGCACTACTTGAATTAGAAAAAGAGGGCGGAGTAGAAGCGCGTTACAATCGATATTATAACAATCAAAAAATATTAGTGAATAGAATGAGAGAAATCGGATTTAAGCCACTAGTAGATGAAAAATATCAATCGCCTATTATTACATCCTTCATTTATCCAGAAGAGGGGTTTGATTTTGGGCAGTTATATAATGAATTAAAGTGCGATGGGTTTGTTATTTATCCAGGTAAAATTTCAAAAGTAGATACATTCCGCATTGGAAATATCGGTGATGTACATGAGGCAGATATCCATCGCTTAGTTGATAGTATTGCTAAAGGAGTTGTTATAGGTTGAAAGTATTTTGCTTAGGGGGAGCAGGTAAAATTTGTCGTGAAGCAATTTTAGATTTAGTGCAATTTTCATCTTTTGAGGCGATTACAGTAGCTGATTTTAATGAAGAAGAGGGCCTGAAAGTAGTAGAATGGCTCAATGATCCTCGTGTTGATTTTGTGAAAGTAGATGTAACGAATCACGAGGATACGGTTGCAAAAATGAAAGGTTATGACATTGTAATGGACGGTACGACAATTAAGTTAAATGGATTGTCTACTCGATGTATTGCAGAAGCGGGTTGTCACGGTGTGAATTTGAATGGATTTGGTGAAGAAAATGAATCTCATTCTATATTTGCTCAAAATGAAAAAACGTGTTTACCCGGTTTTGGTATGACGCCAGGTGTAACGCAAATGATGGCAATGCATGCAGCAAATCAGCTAGATACTGTAGAGTCAGTACGTGTAAGTCATGGCTCGTACCGTCCAATTGCTTTTTCTGCATCAATTACAGAAACAACGACATATGAATATGATCCACATTTACCATCGCGTACAGTATATGAAGATGGTGAGTTTAAGCAAGTACCTCCGTTTGCGCGTCCAAGAGAAATTGAATTACCGGCGCCTTATGGTAAGGCAACGCAGTATATAATACCGCATTCTGAAACGATTACGTTAGCAAAAGCACTAGAAAATAAAGGCGTCAAACTGATAGAGACGAGAGGAACTTGGCCAAAGCAAAATATGCAGCTCGTACGTGCTTTATATGATTATGGTATATTGCGTAATGATCTGGTTGACATAAATGGGAAAGAAATTGGTATTATGGATTGTATTTCGAAGTATTTATTGCAATCGAAAGAAGGGAAAGAAACAGAAATTTACGGTTATGCACTTCATGTAGAAGTAATAGGTATGAAAAATAATGAGAAACAAAGGCACATATTATATCATACACACCCGTTATCTGATGGTTCTGTTGTAGGGTGGGAAAAATTAAGAGCTTATACGAGAAACGTCGGTATTCCATTTGGGATTGCTACAGAGTTAATCGCAAAAGGGAATGTAAATAAAGTTGGTGTTGTGACACCTGAGGAAGCTTTTGTAAATCCACAAATTATTTTTGATGAACTAAAAAAGCGTGGTATTCATATTCATGAAGAAATTTTAACTGAAAAAGAAAGTTATAACTTTGTATAAGTAAGGCAGTGTATGAGGTAGAAATCAATGGGGTGAAGCTATGTCTGTAGTAGGTGAAGAAAGAAAGCGAACCATTCTTGAGAAGGTAGAGTTTAAAGGGAAAGTAAAAGTTTCAGAGTTAGCGAGAGAGTTTGCTGTATCAACAGAGACGATTCGTCGTTATTTAGAAGAATTGGATCGTGAAAAGAAGTTGAAGAAAGTGTATGGTGGAGCCGTCCAACTTCCGGGAGCTGGAATAGAGGCACCAATGTTAGAACGAGAGATGCTGCATATAGAAGAGAAGAAGAGAATTGGGTATAAAGCAGCAACGTTTGTGGAAGATGGGGATGTGATTGCGATTGATGATGGAAGTACACCACTTCAAATGGTGCCATATCTTGTTCATCGTAAAAATTTAACGATTGTAACAAGTTCATTTCCAGTAGCTACACAATTAATTTCTTCTATTAATAAAAAGATGTTTCACGGTGAAGTTTTATTTATTGGTGGAAAAGTATCTCCAAAGCATTCACGTGTGTCAGGTTCTATTTCGCAGCAAGTAATCCAGCAATTTCATTTTCATAAAGCATTCGTTTCGATTGATGGATTGTTACCTGGTTTTGGGGTTTCTAGTTTTGAATTAGAAAAGGCGAAACTGTCAGAAGCGATGCTGAAATTAGCGGAGAAAACATATATTTTATGTGATCATACAAAAGTAGGGGTAAAAGGAAATTACCGAATAGCAGCATTTTCACGTATTCAACATGTAATTTGTGATAAGAAAATGCCCTATAGTTTTGAAGAGGAAGTCAAAAATCATAATATTCAATGGACAATTTGCTAAATAAATTGAACTCCCACCTGTTTTTGAGGTGGGAGTTTTACTGTCCGCAAATAGCGGGATAAAAGATTTGTATGTATGCAAAAAGTGGACACATTTTCTCATCTCTTTCATATAATTTACCAATACAAAAAAAGTTGGTCGAAGGAAAGAAGGGAGAAGCATGTCAGAACGGATATATAATAAACTTGTATTGTATGCAAATATTTTGCAAAAAATTGGTTTTATTAATGAAAAAGAAAAAAGTGAAATTCTTCATACGCTAGGTAAAAAGGCCCTTTGATTAAAGGGTTTTTTATTTTTTATCTTTGGAAATATAAACTTAGTGTAATATTACCATTGACAATGATAATGATATTCATTATCATTTATTTGTAGATAATTGATAACGTTTATCAATTATGAAAATTATATATGATAGGGGATATTATTTTGAAAAAAAGTTATATTAAGGCGCTAGTAGTAGCCACAACATTAGCAATTCCATTTGCTACATACTCTACTCCCGCATTAGCAGCACTAAAAGCTGAAGCAAACCAGTCGGTGGCAGCAGCTAGTGAACGTACATACGATACTGAGATTAAAATATATAAGGATCAAAAAGATGAGCCATCTATGGTTTCTCAGTACATAAAAAATCCTAAAGTAGCAATTGAAGATGGGAAAAAAATCGTTACTGTAACAATACAAGATAGCGATTATTTTCAATATCTTAGAATAGAGGATAAAAACCAACCTGGTGTATTTCAAGATGTGAAAGTTTTATCAGAAGATAAGAGGAAAAATGGAACGAAAGTGGTCCAATTTGAAATTGGCGAATTTGAGAAGAAGCATAATATGCAAATGCATATACTTATTCCGGCCATCGGATATGATCACAAATATCAAGTTCAATTTGAAATTAAAGATCCAACTGTAGGTGACAAAGAAACAGAGAAACCAGATGATAACTCTAATTCAGGCAATACGGAAACGGATCGTCCAGTTGATAGTCAAAATATGATAACAGATAACAAATTAAGAGAACTTGTTAATAAAAAAGTATTTAATAGAAAAGATTTAAATACACCAATTACGAAAGAGGAGTTATTACAAGTAAAGGACTTGTTTTTAAACACGAATGAGATTCTTGATTATAGTGCATTAAAATATATGCCAAATTTAAAATCTTTAACAGTTGCGAATGCGAAGATAACAGATCCGTCGTTCTTTGCTAATTTAAAGCAATTAAATCATTTAGCTTTGCGTGGTAATGAATTTTCAGATGTAACACCACTTGTTAAGCTGGATAATTTAGCATCTCTTGATTTGAGTAATAATAAAATTACAAACGTTGCACCACTCGTTGAAATGAAAAATGTAAAAAGTTTATATCTATCAGGCAACCAAATAGAAGACGTAACAGCATTAGCGAAAATGGAACAACTAGATTACTTGAATTTAGCAAATAATAAAATTACGAATGTTGCTCCATTAAGCGCGTTGAAAAATGTAACATACTTAACTTTAGCAGGTAATCAAATTGAAGATATTAAACCGTTATATTCATTACCTTTAAAAGATTTAGTATTAACGCGTAATAAAGTTAAAGATTTATCGGGTATTGATCAAATGAATCAATTAAATAAATTATTTATCGGTAAAAATCAAATTGAAGATGTGACACCACTTGCTAAAATGACTCAGCTTACAGAATTAGATTTACCTAATAATGAGTTAAAGGATATTACTCCATTATCAAATCTAGTAAACTTACAAAAACTTGATTTAGAAGCAAATTATATTTCAGACTTATCGCCAGTTAGTAAGTTGAATAAGTTAGTATATTTAAGTTTTGTTGCAAATGAAATCCGCGATGTTAGACCAGTAATAGAACTAAGTAAGAAGGCTTATATTAATGTTCAAAACCAAAAAGTCTTTCTAGAGGATACAGAAGTAAATAAAGAAGTAAAAGTACCTATATACGAAAAAGACGGCGAGGTATCTACAAAAATCCGTCTGAAGAGTGATGGTGGTACGTATAGTAATGGTGTAGTGAAATGGAGTACACCAGGTGAGAAAGTATATGAATTTGGAGTGAAAGATCCATTTGCAGATACAGGTATTTTCTTTACAGGATCTGTAATTCAAAATGTAGTAGAAAGTAAAGGGGACAACAATTCTAAAGAAAACAATACTTCTAAAGAAGATGAAAAAGTAGAAGTAGTAGAATTTAAAGATGTACCAAAAGGACATTGGTCAGAAGAAGCAATTCATTATTTAGCGAAAGAAAATATTTTCAAGGGATATGGAAATGGACAATTTGGATTTGGGGATAGTATTACTCGTGGACAAGTTGCGTCTTTAGTACAAAGGTACTTGAAATTAGAAAATAAAGTAGAGCAGAAAGAGAGATTTACAGATACGAAAGGGCATATGTTTGAGCAAGAGATTGCCACAGTTGCGCAAGCTGGAATTATGCAAGGAGATGGTACTGGGGAGTTCCGTCCAGATGGAGTATTAACTCGATATGAAATGTCAGTAGTATTACAAAAAGTATTTCAGTTAAAGGGAAATGAAAAGAGTGTAGAGAGCTTTACTGATGTGCCAAAAGGTCATTGGGCAGAAGGCTATGTGAAAGCTTTAGCGGATAATAATATATCAAAAGGTGATGGAAAAGGAAACTTTTTAGGTGATGATTTCGTAACACGTGAACAATATGCACAGTTTTTATATAACGCAATAAAGAAATAAAAGATGAGAAAATACGTTATTCTTTGATTTAAAAAGAATAACGTATTTTTTATGTACAAAATGAAATAGGGAATAGACAGAAGTATAGATATATGGATGGCCCATTTTAAAGAAGAGCTATGAAACTATATTGACAAAAAGGCGTTATCATGTGATAATTCAATTAAATTTTTAGAATAATCAAAAAATACTCCTTTTACATAGAAAGGATTCGAACATTATATAAATATTATGCCGGGGGTGACGAAATGTTATTTTTTCTAAAAAAATGGAATGAATTAAAAGATGTGAAATCTGAATTGGCACTTCGTGATTGGTTTTATGGTACAAAAATTAGTTTATCACTCTGTACGTCAAAAGAGCCGTTAACTTTTTTAATAAACGTTGAGGGAAGAGATAAAGGGTTATTTTCAGAAGAAGACTTTATTGTTGTTAATTGTATGTGTGAGCCAGTATTTGAAAATGAAGAAAAACCAGCTGCAGAATCGTTTATGCATGCGGATATTTATAAAAAAAGTAGTGCAGAATGTATTTTACAAGTGCAGACTGTAGATAGTCATTTAATATCAGAGTTATATGGAGAAGAAGGGGAAGTAACATTCGATAAACGTAGTGTGGAACGTGTTTTTGGAAAAGAAGGTATAACAGAAATGACAATTCCCATTGTAGAAGATGAGAAGAAATTTGCTGATTTATTAGAAAATAATGTACCGAATTTTATTGAAGGTGGAGGAGTAGTTCTTGTTCATAATTATGGCATGATTGTGTGGGGGAAAACTCCAGAAGAAGCGAAAAAATGGCTAGAGGGTATAGAATATTTAATGAATTACCATGTAAAGTTGTTAATGATAAAAGGTGCAAAGAGCTCTGTTATATAAAATGTTTGTGATGTCGTTACAAGTCAATAAAAAATGAAAGCGTTTTAAAAATAATTTCACTCATAAAATATAGGTCTCCTTATTATATATAGATTACATGTTGACATGTAAGGAGGAACATATTTTGCGAGTTAAATATCATTTTCTGCCAAAACAGCAAGTAACATTTTGCAAAATGAACGATTCAGGTGAAGAGGCTTTGCACATTATGAATGAAACGGGATTTCGAGCAATCCCTGTATTAGCAGAAGATGAAAAGAAATTCATAGGGATTATTTATAAAGTAGATCTTTTAGAAAAGAAGTGTAATAGCGGATTAGAGAAATTAAGTGCGGAACATATGCTGGGAGATTCCTCCGCATTTATTTTTGAAAAGGATTCTTTTTTTAGAGCATTTTATGTTATTCGTCGACTTCCATTTTTAGCTGTGCTAAATGACTATAATGAATTTGTCGGTATCTTAACACATTCCAATATATTTGATGTTATTGAAGATTCATTCGGTATGCGGACGGGTGGTTATATATTAACAATTGCAACACAAGATTGTAAGGGAACGATTAAAGAACTTGGGACATTGTTGAAAGCATTTAATATCGGTGGATTATTTACACTAGATAACGGTGATCAATATATTCGCCGCGTTATCGTAAATATAGCAGATGAGTTAAATGAAAAAAGATTAAAGCAATTAATCGAAAAAATAGAGAAAAAAGGATTCAGGGTGAGTCATGTAGATTATATTTAAGGTGAAAAGGAAAGGTACCAATTTGCTATATGCAGATTGGTACCTTTTTAGTGTAAGTAATGAATCTTATTTTGAAACAGGAGGTGGAGATAGTGCTAAATCAGATAAAAAAATAAAATCTGCATGCGCGCGAATGTTAGGAATAGAAGTTTCTATAACACGTGATGTAATTTCACCTGGAGGTCCAACGTGTCCAATAGCTACCATAATCGGTTTTTCTTGAAGTTTTTTAATGAGTAATTGGGCTTGTTTTGAAATATGTGCCGCCGTATACACATCATCAAAAAATAATTGATTTTCAATAATAGGCACTCCTAATTCTTTCCCGATTTTTGGGACAACACTCTTAGGATTTGTTTTGCTATCTAAATAAAATAAACCGTGTTTTTTACAAGCTGCAAGTATAAGTCGTACAATTCTTTCGTCCGCGGTCACTTTTGATCCCATATGATTGTTCATGCCAATTGCATGCGGTACTTCTTGAATCGCTTGTTCGAGTCGGTTATTTATTTCTTCGTCGCTTAAATCAGTTGTAATTGCTTTTGGTCCAAGCCATTCTTTTTTACCTTTAATAGGTTCCATTGGCATATGTATAATAACTTCGTGCCCTTTCTTATGAGCCGCTATCGCATCTTCCTTTGTGGAAGGGAGAAAAGGCATAACGGCAACAGTCAGTGGAATAGGAAGTGATAACATTTTATCAGTCCCCTTCATATTATTGCCGAAGTCATCAATGACAATAGCGACTTTGTTTGTATGGGCCTTTGCTTGAACAGGAAACAAGAAGGATGGTAAAAACATAGTAAATATAAGCAATGCAATCGTATATTTGCGCATATAAATATTTCCTTTCTATTTTATCCCGCTATTTGCGAGCAGTGAGGAATGGACAAAATCCCCAATGATTAAATTTCACTTTATCAATCATCATTATGTTTTGCGTTTTTATATAAATTAAACAAAAAATGTCGAAGAAAAGTATATGGAAAATAGAGAATCCGCTATTTAATTGGTATTTGTAAAAAAAGAAGATGAAAAAAATGTCTATTATTGCGAATGTATTTACAAAGATAGAATAATTTGTAATAATTCTCAAAGTGAGGGTAAAGATTTGTAAATTACAGGGAGAAAATGTTAAATTTTCTGATTCTTCAAATTCAAATATGATTAAGTAGTTAAAAGGCCGATGGAGAAGTAAAGTCGAGAGCACGGAAGTATAATAAGGGGGATATGGATGTTTACTGTAAAAAGGAAGTACACATTAGAAAAGCTTTCACGTGATATTCATATGAAACGTGAAGAAATGATTCAATTAGGTTTAACAAGTGGGTTAAATAGTATGGAGACAATTCAAGTGAGTCAAGAATTGGACAAGCTTATTTTACAGTACCAGTGTTATAAAGAAAAACAAACACCAAAATGGTTATCAATTATAAAGGTACCTATTTTTCAAATTGGGTATGAAGGGAAATCAAGTAATTTTTGGCGAATGCTTGTGGCTGGTTTTATGAAATAAGTATAATTACCCTTTTGGGATAAGGATAATTATACTAGGTGTAACGGAATTTCGATATGAACTGTCGTTCCTTCATTTTCTATACTATCAATAAAAATATGCCCATTGTACATCTCTACAATTCGTTTACATATGACAAGTCCAAGACCGGTTCCAGTATCTTTATTAGTAAAGAACGGATGAAAGAGGTGTTTTTGAATATGTTTCGGAATTCCCTTTCCAGTATCTGTAATTTTCAATTGTGCGTGTGTCTCATTGTTTGTTACGGAAATGGTCAGTGTGTCACCAGAATTCATGGCTTCAATTGCATTTTTTGTAATGTTTAAAACCACTTGTTTCATATGGTCTTTTGAGCAACGGATATGAACAGGATGGTCTGGCAAATGTAAATGGAATACAATGTTATGTAGATTCGCCTCAGATTGAATAATTAATGCTACCTCATTTAGAATGGTTCTCACATCATATGTTTGTTCAATGATAGCAGTTGGCTTTCCAAGAATAAGAAATTCGCTTACAATTTCATTAATCCGTTCTATTTCTTGTTCGATGATGGAAAAATAAAACTGATCTTGTTCATCTTTATATTTCTCTTTTAATAGAGCGACGAGCCCTTTAATTCCGGTAAGAGGATTACGGATTTCGTGGGCTGTACTAGCTGCAAAAGTTCCAACTAATTCAATTTTTTGTAGTTCATTTTGTTGTCTTTCCAGTTTTGTTTGACGTTTTAACAACATATATTGAGCAAGTAAAAATAAAATAGACATTAAAAATAAAGTAGCTATACACTCTATTGCAACCCACTGATATAAAGTTTTTTGATGGATAGGCAATGGAGAAACAGAGACCTTCCAATTTAATCTTTTGAGTGGGGTAGTAAGCATATTAGAATGCGCATCACTTGTTTCGTTATTATCATCGGTGAGAAAAACTACATCATGTTTATCAGTTACTTCAAAATGATATTGTGGCTTAATGGCATTTAAAGATGCTGAAATGTAGTCAAAGCGTAAACTTGCTAACAATAAGCCTGAGATTTCCTTCTGTTTATTGAAAATGGGAGAAGCAATCATAATAGCTTGATGTCCAAGAACACGATCTGTAATGACTGATGATACAGTTGTTTTCTTCGTTTGCAATACGTCTTGAATATATTTGCGATCTGAGACATCAACAGGTGGCCGGTCGCCTTCAGATGCGATTGTAATGATTCCTTCTGGTGTAGCGTAATATAAACCAGAAAAACGTGCATCGTTTCCATCTGTATCATGTACAATTTGTTTAACTCCATTTATATTTCCAGTCTCGGTTCCTACGACCTTTGAGAGCATTTTTAATGCGGAAATTGCTTCACCAAGGTGATGATCTAAATAGTCTCTATATAAAAAGAGAACCGTGTGAGCAGATAGTTTGTTTTCCTGCTTCATTTTATACGAATGATATGAATAAAATGTAGCACCAATCCCTATCGTTGGTAGGATAACAAGAACTATATATAAAACTATGCTGTGGAATTTGACTTTCAAATTTGGTACTCCTTCTTTTTTATTATCATTATATATAAACTATGTTAAAATTGTCATGTTTTTATTCAAGAATCATTCATAATATATTTGGGGAGAGGAAATGAATGAGTGAATACTCATTCGGAATTCAGATGAAGTACTAAGTTGTTTTTTCTTTTTATTACTGAGAATTTAAGTGAAGGGTTGAAAGTTGTATGACATCAAATAATGAACGAGAAGATATTTCTCAATCTTTAAAAGTATTTATTGCATTATCTCGTGTACATCGTTCTGTTATGGATACTACAAATAAATCTATACAAAGTAACGGGCTAAATCCAACTGAATTTGCTGTATTAGAACTGTTATATCATAAAGGCGGTCAACCACTTCAGCAAATTGGTGAGCGTATTTTAATAGCTAGTGGCAGCATTACATATGTTGTAGATAAGCTAGAGAAAAAGGGACTAGTAAAGAGAATTCCGTGCCCGAATGACAGACGTGTTATTTATGCACAACTAACTGAATCTGGAGAGAGCTTTATTGCTTCTATTTTTCCAGGGCATGAGCAAGTTATACATCAGTCTTTTGAAATGTTAACGAAAGAGGAAAAGGATGAATTACTAGCTCTATTAAAAAAGATTGGAAAATATGAAAAATAATAGTATGTTTCAAAAGAGCTTTGGATAAAGAAATCCAAGGTTCTTTTGTTTACATGTAATTATGACAGCATCTGCCGTATTTTGTTGAAGAATAAGAGGAGATTTGTAAGTAAGCATTGAATTATAGTAAGGATGCACATAATGGAGAGGAGGCTCGTTCATGTCATTTAAAGACTATGAATATAAACGGCCAAATATTGAAGAATTAAAAGAAAAGTTTACCGTTGCTTTAGAGAAGTTTGATAACGTAAAAACGGTAGAAGAACAAAAACAAGTCATCAATTCAATTAACGAAATTCGCAACGACTTCGGTACAATGGGGAACCTTTGTTACATTCGTCATTCTGTTGATACGACAGATGCTTTTTATAAGGAAGAGCAAGATTTCTTTGATGAATTCTCTCCAGTTGTACAAGGATATGGTACAAAGTATTATAATGCGTTAATTCATTCTCCATTCCGTGAAGAATTAGAAGCGTATTATGGAAAGCAATTATTTGCTTTAGCGGAGTGTGATTTGAAAACATACTCTGATGAAGTTGTGAAAGATTTACAATTAGAGAATAAATTGTCTTCACAATATACACAGTTATTAGCATCTGCAAAAATTGACTTTGCAGGAGAAGAAAGAACGTTATCGCAACTGATTCCGTTTATGCAAGGGAAAGAAAGAAGTGAACGTAAAGCAGCAAGTGAAGCATATTACGGATTTTTAGCTGAGAATGAGGAAGAGTTAGATCGTATTTATGATGAGCTTGTTAAAGTGAGAACGAAAATCGCCAAATCTTTAGGTTTCAAAAACTTTGTTGAACTTGGATATGCAAGAATGTACCGTACAGATTATAATGCGGAAATGGTGGCGAATTATCGTCAGCAAGTACTAGATTATATCGTTCCCGTTACAACGGAGTTAAGAAAACGACAACAAGCACGTATTGGTGTAGAGAAGTTAGCATATTACGACGAAAACTTTGAGTTTGCTACTGGTAATCCAACTCCAAAAGGAGATGCGGATTGGATTGTTAATCATGGGAAAACGATGTATAAAGAGTTATCGGCTGAAACGGATGAATTTTTCAATTTCATGCTAGATAATGATTTATTAGATTTAGTTGCGAAAAAAGGAAAAGCTGGTGGCGGATATTGTACATATATTGAGAATTATAAAGCGCCATTTATTTTCTCAAACTTCAACGGAACATCTGGCGACATTGATGTATTAACACATGAAGCTGGTCACGCTTTCCAAGTATATGAAAGTCGTAAGTTTGAAATTCCAGAATACAATTGGCCAACGTATGAAGCATGTGAAATTCATTCTATGAGTATGGAATTCTTTACATGGCCATGGATGAAGTCATTCTTTGAAGAAGATGCAGATAAATATTATTTCTCTCACTTAAGTTCAGCACTTCTGTTTTTACCGTATGGTGTATCTGTTGATGAATACCAACATTATGTATATGAAAATCCAGAAGCATCACCAGAAGAGCGTAAGACAGCATGGCGTAATATAGAGAAAAAGTATTTGCCGCATCGTGATTATGAAGATAATGATTATTTAGAGCGCGGTGGATTCTGGCAACGTCAAGGACATATTTATAGCTCGCCGTTCTACTATATCGACTACACATTAGCACAAATTTGTGCACTGCAATTTTGGAAACGTGCAAGAGATAATAGACAAGAGGCATGGGAAGATTATGTGAATCTGTGTCAACAAGGTGGAAGTAAATCATTCTTGGAATTAGTAGAAGTTGCAAATTTAACATCACCATTTGCTGAAGGCTGTGTGAAAAGTGTCATTACAGAAATTGAAGCGTGGCTACGTGCGATTGACGACACAAAATTGTAAAAAACATGCGCTTTTTTTCACATGTTTAACATCGACATAACGAGAAAATGATGAGATAATAAAAGAAAATTCAGAATACTAAAGAGGTGTTTCTAATAAGGAGCACCTCTTTTCACCAACAAAAAGGGGGGAAAGAAGTATGCTTCAATCTAATATGGATGTGAGTTTAGAAAGTTTGGTGAACTTATTACAGTCTACTCGAAGCACGCTATTATCAGAAATTGAAATGTTAAATGATACAGAAGTGAATGTAAAGCCACGCCGTGATAAATGGAGTATTATTCAAATTTTGCATCACTTGCATTTAGTTGAACAATCAGTTACATCTGCCCTTGTATATGCTTTACAAAAAAATGAAAGAAATACGACTCCATTTAAAGACCTCCAACTTACGCTTGATCGCACACATAAACGAGAAGCTCCTCAGCAAATGGAACCAACAGAAACGTTAATGAAAAAACAGCAAGGAATTCAATTACTAGAACATTCACGACAAGAACTATTACACGCGCTTCATAGTGTGATAGATGAAAAAGATTTATTTGAAAATGGATTAAAGCATCCTATTTTTAACGATTTGAATTTGTATCAGTGGGTTCAATTTCTTGATTTGCATGAACAAAGACATCTTACGCAGTTAAAAGAGGCGAAACACGCAATTTTGCAACGATAATCAGAAGGAAGTGGGAGACCACTTCTTTTTTGATACGTGCATAGTTTTCTTTCTTATTTTGGAATACTACATGGAGAAAGAACAGAAGGAGTTGAAAAGTATGTCCAAGAAAAAGAAAGAAGAAGAGCGCGCGTGGAAAGCACGTAAAGAAAATCAAAAACCACATGGTAAAGTGAAAGCCTTTGCTGAATTAGTTGAAGGAACAGAAAAAACGTGATGAGTATTTCATCACGTTTTTTGTATGAGTGGAAAAGTTAATAAGAAGGTTGTACCTGTACCTTTTTCGCTTATAATATCAATTTTTCCGTTCATAGCTTGAATAACACTGAATACGACCATCATTCCAAGACCAGTTCCTTTTTCTTTCGTTGAGTAGAAAGGGGATCCAAGGCGTTTTACTTGTTCTTGATCCATACCAACTCCTGTATCTTTTATATACAATTGTATATGCTTATGGTCTGGAACTAAAGTGAGTACGAGATCACCGCCTGTAGGCATTGCCTCAATACAGTTTTTTAAAATATTTAATAAACATTGGTTTAGTTTTTGTTTTTCACCAGCGATATAGAAAGATGTACTTTGTTTGATATAGTGGATACGAACATTTGTTAAATTAGCAAGAGGTGTGATTAAAGATAAGGCATGCAATAATTCTTCCTCTACTTGTAACTGTTGTTCTTTTTCAATACTTGGTTTCGCGAAAGTTAAGTAGTCTGTAAGAACATGATTTGCTTGTTCGATTCCGTTGATGGCTATGTCGATATATAATTTTCGCTCTTGCTCAGTGCATGTATTTGACTGCAAGAGTTGTAAAAATCCTTTTGTTGAAGTTAATGGATTGCGAATCTCATGAGAGATGGACGCTGCCATTTCTCCAATTAAATGGAATTTTTCGGCATTCATAAGTTCGTTTTGAAGACGAACTTGCATTTGTAGTATGTGTAGCAAATATAAAATAAGGATTGTTCCAATTATTGTACATATTTCGTACACGATAATATGGGGTATGTAATCGGCGCTATTTGTAACCTCTGAGAGGAAAGAAGGTACCCAGCCCAAGCCAAATATGAGACTGTAAAAGATAGCGAGTGCTATTTTTATTCGATTAGAACTTCGGTTAAATAGTTTGTATGTTAATAGTAGAACAATAAACAGTAGAACCGAAGCGATAAGGGATGGAAAAACACCTATTCCCCCTAATAAGAAGCGGTATATGTTTAATACAGTTAAGATGGAAGCACCAGCAATAGGGCCCCCTGTTAATGTACCGACAATTAATACGATATGGCGCATATCAAATTGAAATCCATAATTTGTTTTTGCTCCGAAAGTAATACATAGTATGGTAGCGAGGCAACATAATGCAATAAATATAGCTGAATTTAATTTAGGAGAACGTTTCCCTTTTTGATTCCAAAATAAATGGTATACGAGCATTGTAACAAGGATGAATAATATATTTAGAAAGAGATAAATAATAAAGGGTTTCAGTGGGGTGCCTCCTCTCTTCTCGCATTAAATTCATCATACTATAAAATGAAAGAAATGAAATGAAAAATAGCGGAAAAATCAGAAATTTTTTCTGGTAGTATACAATATGTTACAATAAGCTTTGTCAATGAAAGAAGGAATTCCGTGCATTGCACGGGAGAGGTTCGCGAACTCCCTCTATAAAAAACTATGGAAACAACAATATCTTTAGGTATTGTTTTGTTTTTTTATTGTGACAGTTCAAGAACGTTCTTTCTTCTTATTCGTAGTAGAGAAGGAGAATGAGTGAAATGAAAAAAGAAAAGGCAGTTGTTGTTTTTAGTGGAGGACAAGATAGTACGACATGCTTATTTTGGGCAATAGAGCAGTTTGCAGAAGTAGAAGCTGTAACGTTTAATTACAATCAACGTCATAAACTAGAAATTGATTGTGCAGCGGAAATTGCGAAAGAGCTAGGAATTAAACATACGGTGCTAGATATGAGTCTATTAAATCAACTTGCTCCAAATGCGTTAACGAGAACGGATATGGAGATTACACATGAAGAAGGTGAATTGCCATCGACGTTTGTAGATGGACGAAATTTACTATTCCTATCATTTGCTGCTGTATTAGCAAAACAAGTTGGAGCACGTCATATTGTAACGGGTGTATGTGAAACTGATTTCAGTGGTTATCCAGATTGCCGTGACGTGTTTGTGAAATCGTTAAACGTTACTTTAAATTTATCCATGGATTATCCGTTCGTAATTCATACACCACTTATGTGGATTGATAAAGCGGAAACATGGAAATTATCAGATGAACTTGGAGCATTCGAGTTTGTTCGAGAAAAAACATTAACATGTTATAACGGAATCATTGGTGATGGTTGCGGTGAATGTCCAGCATGTCAGCTTCGTAAAGCAGGATTAGATACGTACCTACAAGAACGCGAAGGAGCAAATAACTAATGGATAATTTCTTTGGATTTCGCATCGTAGAAAATTTGCAAAAAATGGACAAGGATATTCAGCGTAAACAGCTCAAATATCATAATAAAAGAGTAATGGTCAGCAAGGAATTTACATTTGATGCAGCACACCATTTACACTGTTATGAGGGGAAATGTAAAAACTTACATGGTCACACATATAAAGTTGTATTTGGGATTAGTGGATATGTAAATGAAATAGGTCTTGCGATTGACTTTGGAGATATAAAAGAAATTTGGAAGAATGAAATAGAAATTTATTTAGACCATCGTTATTTAAACGAAACGTTACCAGCAATGAATACGACTGCTGAAAACATGGTCGTTTGGATTTATGAAAAGATGGCAGAAGCATTACTAAAAGATAATCGTGCGAACGAATATAAAGGAGCTCGTGTTGAATTTGTTCGTCTTTTCGAGACGCCAACTAGTTATGCGGAAGTAAGACGGGAGTGGATGCTCGATGAGTAAAATCCCTGTCTTAGAAATATTTGGTCCGACCATTCAAGGTGAAGGAATGGTTGTGGGACAAAAGACGATGTTTATCCGTACAGCTGGCTGTGATTATAGTTGCGCATGGTGTGATTCTGCTTTTACGTGGGATGGATCGGCTAAGGAACAAATTAGACAGATGACAGCAGAGGACGTTTGGAACGAGCTTGTAGAAATTGGTGGCGAAAATTTTTCTCATGTTACGATTTCAGGTGGAAATCCAGCATTGTTGAAAAATATTGAGTTTCTTCTTTCTATATTAAAAGAGAATGGAATGCGGACGGCAATCGAAACGCAAGGGAGTAAATGGCAAGATTGGTTACTTCAAATTGATGAGATAACGATTTCTCCAAAACCACCAAGTTCGACGATGAATACTGATTTTCAGAAGTTAGATGCTGTTATTCAGAAACTAGCAGGAAAAGATATTAGTTTAAAGGTAGTAGTATTTGACGATTATGACTTTGAGTATGCAGTTAAGATGCACGAACGTTATCCAGATGTTCCATTCTTCTTACAAGTAGGGAATGATGATACAAAAACTGTGGATGATGCGATGTTGATTAAAAAATTATTAGATAAATACGAGTGGCTTATTGAAAAAGCGGTTAACTGTAAAGAAATGAATAATGCAAAAGTATTGCCACAGCTTCATGCGTTAGTATGGGGAAATAAACGCGGAGTATAATGAGAAGGGATGTTTAAAATGGCAGGAAGATTAGATGAAGATTTAAAAGATGTAACTTTATTAGGAAATCAAAATACAAAATATTTATTTGAATATAGCCCAGAAATTTTAGAGGTATTTGATAACAATCATCCAAACCGTGATTATTTTGTGAAATTTAATTGCCCTGAATTTACAAGCTTATGTCCGAAAACAGGTCAACCAGATTTTGCAACAATTTATATTAGCTACATTCCAGAACAAAGAATGGTAGAGAGTAAATCTTTAAAGCTATATTTATTTAGTTTCCGCAATCATGGTGACTTCCACGAAGATTGCATGAACGTTATTATGAATGATTTAATTAAATTAATGGATCCGCGTTACATTGAGGTATGGGGGAAATTCACACCACGTGGAGGGATTTCAATTGATCCTTACTGCAACTACGGTCGCCCAGGCACGAAGTATGAACAAATGGCAGACTACCGTATGATGAACCATGATCTATATCCAGAAACAATTGATAATCGTTAATATAATAGAAAGAAAGGATCTGTATAACATACAGATCCTTTCTTTCTATTATATTATGCATTTTGATTAATGACAGTATAGTTTTTATGACTTACAACTGTAAGAGGTTCCATATCTAGTTCTCTAAAATTTTCCATAATTGTTATATCTACAATAACGGAGTTTTGATTTACTTTTTGAACACGGCCTTGCATTCCACCTTTAAATTCAATGATATCTCCAGTTTCTGCGATCTGCATAAGCAACTCTCCTTGTTACAGTTTTCCAAAAAAAGAATAATTTTGGTTTTTTTTTATTTCCTCTTATTTTGAACCATATTGTCTAGTTTGTAAATGTTTCCAAAGTAAAAATTCGAAAAATATTCACATTTTGTAAGAAAATATGCAAGAACTCCAGGTTATTAGAAAAAAAGAACGGTTTAAATGCGTGCATCTTTATATAGGGGTATAATGAAAAAATACAATAACCTACTAAAGTGGGAGAAATTAGAGGCGGTAAAATGATGTTTGAATTTGTGGGGAGTGTTATAGCATTAACTTTATTTGTATTTTCTTATATAAATTTAAAAAAGATTCGTCATCATGAAACGACTACATATTTTGATGGGATGGATGGTATACATGCTGGGGTCACACATGAGAGTGGTGGGGATATGTAAAGGTGTATAACTTTCTTTTTTTGCGTGGTATGATATTTAAAAATAGTACATAATAGAGTTCGTAAGTGATGAATGGAGAGTGGAAAGAATGAAGATTTCTTTTATTCGTCATGGCCGCTTAGATCGTACTATAGAACCAATGACGGTTACATCCTTTCATGAATGGATGAAAGGATATGACTTACATACTATAACAGAAAAAGCACCTATACCAATGGAAACAATGGAAGCGGTTGAAGCAGCAAAGTTGATTGTAACGAGTGATCAAAGGTGTGCTATACAGTCAGCAGCTGAATTAATGAATTCTTTATCTTTTATGCAAAATTCTCTTTTTAGGGAAGCTGAAATTCCGACGAATTTTTATGCTCCAACATGGTTGAAATGTAAACCTAACGTATGGATGTTTATCGGGCGAACATTATGGATACTTGGTTACTATAAAGGTGTTGAGTCTTATAAGGAAGTAAGAGAGAGGGCAAGGCAAGCGGCTTACTTATTACACCGTTATGCTCTCGTACATGGAAGTATTGCTCTTGTAGGTCATAATTACATTAATGCAATGGTTGGTGCGGAGCTGAGAGCGATGGGATGGTCTGGTTCTCCTATTTTACATAGGAAGCCATGGGGATGTACAACCTATACATTCCACGAAGCGATGGATGGAAATATATTAAATACAAAATTAACATAAAAGCACACGATTTATATATAAATCGTGTGCTTTCTTTTTAAGACATAGAAATTTTGATGTTTAATGTTTTTACGAGGTGTGCATAAGGTTCGCCTACAAGCATAACGATTTGATCTTTTTTATAACCTAGTTTTTCATATAGTGAATAGGCACGTTTGTTTTCTAAATTAACAAGTAATGCGATTTTTTCATGCTCCTTTTCAGTTGCATGGATTTCAGCAGCTTCAATTAATTGAGAACCGATTCCTTTTCCGCCATATGCACTTGAAACTGATAATGTATCAATGTAATATTCATCAAGTTCAGCTTCTTTTTCTAATGTAATTGATTCATCTTTATGTAATTCTCTTAAGTAATGTACAATTGGTGCATCAAGACTTGTTGCTTCACTACCGTGATAAGCGACAATAACCCCAACTGCAACCCCGTCTTGTACATATACAAAACAGTTTTCATAGCTCAGTCGATTTCTCTCTTTTGAGAACCATGTTTCAAGTCCTAGTAATACTTCTGTCTCAACTGTGCTGCCTGTGATTTTTTCAGCAATTTCGTGCAGAGCGTTATATAATAAAGGTGCAATTGCCTTCGCATCTGTCTTTTTTGCTTTCCGAATCATAGTATCCCTCCTAATTCTATTTATATATTGTAGCATAGTGGTATGGAACTTTGCATAATTGAATACTGAAATGATTGATATAGAGAAGTAGCTATGTTAGTATATGATATTTAGTGGACATATACTAAAGAGATCTTTTTTGAAAAATAATGAAAATGAAATGAAGGTATAGCACCTGGATAATTTTACAGTTGTTGACCTATAGAATATACGATAAAATAAAATATTGCATAGAGGTGAAATACATGGATAAAGAATTAGCAAATGCAATTTTGGATCAGCTGAAAAATGGTGAAATAAAGGAGTATGTTGTTACGAAAGATGTATTTTATACGTTCAGAGAAGTTGTAGTAAGTCGAGAAGATTTTAAACATATTATTGGGAACGCACAGCGCGGCGGACAAGTAATTTATACATATTCAGAAACGCCACGTTCGTAACTAGAAGAATATAGGGAGGGGAATTATGGGCGATTTTAAACAAGGCATATTACCGCATTGGGATTATATGTGGAAAGATAGAGCTGGCAATAGGTTTATGGGGATGGTCATGTATCCAGAGAAACGAAAGTGTTCGGCAAAAATGCTTCAGAAAATAAAAAGAGCATATGAAGAGGCTATAGAAATTAAAGTAACCGTACAAGTTCAACATACATATCAGTACGTAGAAGGAATGATTGTGTACTTTGATGAAGAAGCTCCTGTATGTACAATGATTGATAAAGATGAAAATCCACATCATATATTTGTAAAAGATATTTTGCGCATTGAGCACTCAGAATAATCTTTTCATAAATAAGTTGAATTTCCATAATAATAATCTTTTTCTATAATAGTTATCTTTTAGTATGTAACGCGAACCGAAAGTATATGTATAATATTTAATAAAGTAAAACTGATAAATGTAATCGTTTTTTAGAACAGATTATCGTTTCATGTCTGTTCTTTTTTGCGTGATGCTGGAGAAATATATTCCTCCAGCATTTGCCGTTTTATGACAAAATATATTGGTAACTTTTTTTAAAATAAGGTTAAATTCGTTGACAACTTTTTTGAAAAGCACTTTATTGACATGAGTTTTAGAATGTTGTTTCATAGTCATTGTATTGAAAAAAATCGACTGTCTTGTCGAAAAGTAAAATTTAAAAAAAGAAAGAATTTATACATATATCTTGTGTCTTATTTTGAAACGTAATACAATATATAGAGAAATCAAGAAACAACATACAGAGAGTATAGATTGGAGAGGGAGGGTCGGAAATGATAGTTGCATATGATTCTATGACAGGAAACGTGAAGCGTTTCATTCACAAATTAAATATGCCGGCCGTTCAAATTGGTGAAGATCTAGTAATAGATGAAGACTTTGTTTTAATTACGTATACAACAGGTTTTGGCAATGTACCAGAACGTGTTTTAGAATTTTTAGAGCGCAATAATGAAAAATTAAAAGGCGTATCTGCAAGCGGCAATCGTAACTGGGGAGACATGTTCGGTGCAAGTGCTGACAAAATTTCTGCTAAATATGAAGTGCCTATTGTATCAAAATTTGAGTTATCAGGAACAAATAATGATGTAGAATATTTTAAGGAAAGGGTGCGGGAGATTGCGACACATTGAACTGAATAATGAAATCACGCAAATGCAGGACGGTTTTTATCAGCTTCATAAAGATAAAGAGGCATTAGAAGTCTTTATGGAAGAAGCTAGAGAAAATACCGTTCATTTTAATAGCGTGGCAGAGCGAATGGAGTATATGAAAGAATATGATTACTATTACAACGTTCTGGACGAGTATAGCTTGGAGGAAGTAGAAGAGGTATATAACATCGCTTATGGTGAAAACTTCGAGTTCCAATCTTATATGGCAGCATCTAAGTTCTACAAAGATTATGCGTTAAAAACAAATGATCAAAAACAATACTTAGAAAGCTATGAAGATCGTGTAGCAATTGTTTCATTATACTTAGGACGCGGTGATGTTGCGAAGGCAAAACACTTCGCAAGCATGATTGTAAAACAAAACTACCAACCAGCGACACCAACCTTTTTAAATGCGGGACGAAGCAGAAGAGGAGAAATGGTGTCTTGTTTCTTATTAGAGATGGATGATAGCTTAAATTCAATCGGCTTTAACATTAATACTGCAATGCAATTATCAAAAATCGGCGGTGGAGTAGCTTTAAACTTGTCTAAGCTACGTGCACGCGGTGAGCAAATTAAAGGTATCGATAACGCTGCAAGTGGTGTAGTACCTGTTATGAAATTACTTGAAGATTCGTTTTCATATGCAAATCAACTTGGGCAACGAAAAGGTGCCGGCGCAGTATACTTAAACATTTTCCATTGGGATATTATTGAATTCCTTGATACCAAAAAAATAAATGCCGATGAGAAGAGCCGTATTCAGTCTCTATCAATCGGAATTATCGTTCCAAGTAAGTTCTTTGAGCTTGCTGAGAAAAACGAACCTTTCCATGTTTTCGCGCCTTATACGGTGTATAAAGAATACGGAAAGCATTTAGATGATATAGACATTGATGAAATGTACGATGAATTAATGAGCAATCCGAAAGTGAAGAAGAAGCCGCTAGATATTAGTGCACGTGATATGCTTATTAAAATTGCTATGATTCAGCTTGAGTCTGGTTACCCATACTTAATGTTTAAATCAAATGCAAATAACCAACATCCACTGAAGGATATTGGAACTGTGAAGATGTCGAACTTGTGTTAAATATGTAGCACCTTCTAGTAGAAATGCTAGTCGAAAACTCCGTTAAACGGGGAAAGCCTCAAATTTGAGGTAACCTACCGTGCTAAATCTTATCTTAGAATGAAAATATAAAAGTTCAGAATGTATCTTATTATTTTGTATAGCAGAGTTATGGGACAACATAAAGTAATAAGAGACTTTCTGAAGTATGTAAGATAAGTAAAAGCCTAACGACTATCCCTTATGGGAGTAGAGCGCAAGCGATTGGCGTTCGAAAAGCGGAGCACCTAATCAGGTAATGCTGTAGGTGATGATATAGTCTGTCCTGTATGGTGACATACAGCAGTTGCATGAGCAACGGACTGAGGAGTAGCGGACTCGGTTGAACATTCGAGACAGAAATCTTCCAGCTTCAAGAAACTTCTGAAATAAATGATTACGGTACAGATGATATTATCCGTCGTGATATTAACTGTAATTTAGGATCGTTAAATATCGTAAATGTAATGGAAAATAAAGAAATTCGTGAAGCTGTTCATGCGGGAATGGAAGCTTTAACAGCTGTGTCTGATATGACGATCATTCCGAATGCACCAACTGTGAAAAAAGCAAATGATGAGCTTCATTCAGTTGGACTTGGCGCAATGAACTTACACGGATATTTATCAAAAAACAAAATCGCATATGAAAGTGCAGAAGCAAAAGAGTTCGCTCGTACATTCTTTATGATGTTAAATTACTACTCTATTGAGAAAAGTATGGAAATCGCTAAAGAAAAAGGCGAAACATTTAAAGACTTCGATAAGTCTGATTATGCGAATGGCACATACTTTGAAAAGTACGAAACGACAGATTACAGCCCAGTAACTGAAAAAGTTCAGCAACTATTTGAAGGAATTCATATTCCAACAAAAGAAGATTGGACAAGTTTAAAAGAGCAAGTGAAGAAGAATGGATTATATAATTCATACCGTCTTGCCATCGCTCCAACACAATCTATCAGTTACGTTCAAAATGCAACTTCAAGCGTAATGCCGATCGTAAGTCAAATCGAATCAAGAACATATGCGAATGCGACGACATATTATCCAATGCCGTATTTATCAAAAGATACGTTCTGGTACTATAAATCTTCTTACGATATGAATCAGTTTAAATTAATTGATTTAATCGCAGAAATCCAAGAACATATTGACCAAGGAATTAGTACAATTCTTTACGTTAATAGTGATATTTCAACACGTGAATTAGCACGTTACTACATCTATGCACATAAAAAAGGCTTAAAGAGTCTTTATTATACGAGAACACGTAAGTTAAGCGTGGAAGAGTGCGTAGCTTGTACCGTTTAATATAAAAAGTGAGACATCATGAGCAGGGTTTTCTGAACCCTGCTCATGCTTAGTTATCAATTTTTCATGTTTATTTAGAGAAGGGGCGATTGAATGCGTGCGGTAAACTGGAACAAAAAAGAAGATGATTTTAGTTTAATGTTTTGGAAGCAAAACATCGCTCAGTTTTGGACAGAAGAAGAAATCGCAGTATCTTCTGACAAAAATACTTGGGCACAATTATCAAAAGAAGAGCAGATTGCTTATAAGCGTGTATTAGGTGGTTTAACACTTTTAGATACGAAACAAGGTGGCGAAGGGATGCCACTTGTACTTGTTCATCTTGAAAATTTACAAGCGAAAAGTGTATTAGCTTTCATGGGAGCTATGGAAGAAGTACATGCGAAGAGTTACAGTCATATTTTCACAACGTTAGCTACTGAAGAAGAAATTGATGATATTTTTGAATGGGTAGACAATCATCCATTACTTGAGAAAAAAGCTGGTATTGTTACTAGTTACTATCGTCGTTTATTAAAGCCTGAAGTAACGAAAAAAGAGTTATACATGGCGATGGTAGCAAGTGTATTCTTAGAAAGTTACTTATTCTATAGTGGATTCTTCTACCCACTTTACTTAGCAGGTCAAGGTAAATTGACAGCAAGTGGTGAGATTATTAACCTAATAATTCGTGATGAGTCAATTCACGGCGTATTCGTCGGTATTTTAGCACAACAACTCTTCGCAGAACTTTCTGCAGAAGATCAACAAGAAGTGCAAAAAGAAACACAAGAGTTATTAATGGAACTATATGAAATTGAAATGGCATACACAGAAGAAATTTACACTTCTATCGGTCTTGTAGAGGATGTAAATCGTTTCGTTCGTTACAATGCGAATAAAGGACTTATGAACTTAGGACTTGAGCCGAAGTTTGAAGAAGAAGAAATTAACCCAATCGTTTTAAATGGTTTACGTACAGATACGAAAAACCATGATTTCTTCTCTGTAAAAGGGAATGGTTACGTAAAAGCAACGAACGTTGAAAAGTTAGCTGATGATGACTTCGTGTTTGATTTTTAATATATACTCATAAAGAAAAGCTGTCTTATTCATTGATAAGACAGCTTTTCTTTATGGATTTGTTTACATAACACTATTATTTTTGTATAACGAGTTCTGTTTAAAAAGTTCTATCCAGCAAATGGATAGAACTTTTTTGTAATTAAATGGGTATTTACAAACTATTTGTATCGGTGTATTATTTAACTAGTACACCAATACAAAAGGAGGGAAGAAATGAAAATAGAGTTTTCTCCAAATACACCAATTTACATTCAAGTAATGGAATACATAAAAAAAGAAATCGTAACAGGACATTTATTGCCGGGTGATAAAATTCCCTCTGTACGTGAATTAGCGAGTGAATTACAAGTAAATCCAAATACGATTCAGCGTACATTTCAAGAGCTAGAACGGGATGGGGTTGTTGTCACACGTAGAGGAATGGGACGATATGTAACGAATGAAGGGGAGAAAATTATGGAGCTGCGAAAAGAGATGGCGAAAGAATTACTTCATTCTTTTATAGATGGAATGGACAATTTAGGTTTTTCAGAAGAAGAAATTCTTACAATCCTTCGCTCTTCATTACACGAGAAGAGGGAGGAGAGCGAATGACAGAGTTATTAAAAATAGAAAACTTATGGAAGAGATACGGATTGAAAGCAGTGATCCGTGAATTAAACATAGAGATTACGGAAGGGAAAATTATAGGACTCGTTGGAGATAACGGGAGCGGGAAAACGACGTTATTGAAAATGATTGCCGGTCTGCAGCATCCTTCCGAAGGCAGTATTACAATCGCTGGTAAAAAGGTAGGATTAGAAACGAAAGAAATTGTTTCTTTTATGTCGGATAAACCAGTATTTGATGATTGGATGACGGTAAAAGATTCTTTATTCTTCTATCGAGATTTTTATAAAGACTTCGACATTCAAAAAGCGGTAGATACAATTGCGGAATTTAAAATACCGTTAGAAGAAAAAATTACAGCTTTATCAAAAGGTATGGTTGAAAAGCTACAAATTATTTTAACATTTTCGAGGAAAGCGAGGTTATACGTACTAGATGAACCATTGGGCGGGATTGATCTCGTTTCTAGGGAGCATGTACTGGAACTTATTTTACAGTTTTATCGCGAAGACTGTACTATTTTAATTGCAACACATTTAATTGGAGAAGTGGAAAATATTTTTGACGAAGTAATCTTTTTAAAAGATGGTGAGAGTGTATTGCATGAAAATGTAGAGGAATTACGTTTCCAAAGAGGAAAAGCTGTTACGGATTTGTTTAAGGAGGTGTTTAGTAGATGAAGGCCAGTTTAATATATATGTACAATGCGAATAAAAAACAAATTTTCATTTCGTTATTGTCATTCATATTTATTGCAGCTGTCGCTTTTGTAAGTATGGGGAATTATATTAAACAAGAATCAGGAGAAGTAAGGCAAATGATTATAGTTGCCTTAGTATTCTTAGTTTATATAATTTTTGCGGTATTAGTATTTCTGCAGGCGATGTCTGCGTTTGGGAAAATGACCGAAAGTACATTATTTCGATTAACACCGATATCTGGTAAAAAAATTGTTTTAGCAATATTGTCATATGCGGCAATTAGCTTAATGTGTTTTGAAGTAATAGGTACTATGTTTTTCTATAGCATTTCGATGAAAGTAATAAAAGGTACAGAACTCTATGGATTGTTATTTACCGAAAGTACACTTACGTTAGATATAGTAAAACAATTATTTAGCAGTGTGTTATATGTATTTAATTTATCAAGTGTATTGTTAGTTTTACTTTTTACAGTAGCTGGCGTTAAAGTATTTTCTTTGAAAAAGAAAAAAATGGAGTATGTAATTATTTTCTTCTTATTTTTACTAGTAACGAAAGTAATCAATATGATATATGAAATGCTAGGTGGACTTGCACCTACACCTGCTTTTATAAAAAAGTTAGTGTATATAGATGAATCATCAGAAGCAAATGTGTTTCTTTATCCAGAAAAACTTATGAATTTATATAGCCTTAGTTTTTCTATAGGAATATTTATTCTACTTGTTTATATAACAGGTCGCATAATCGATAAAAAACTAGAAGTCTAAAGGAGGAATCAACATTGGGAAATGTAGTAGTAAAGTTAGAGAATGTTCGAAAAAAGATTGGTGGAACAGAAATTATTCGCGGTTTATCATTTGAAGTTCGTGAAGGGGAAGTGTACGGGTTTCTTGGACCGAACGGTAGTGGTAAAACGACGACAATTCGTATGATGACAGGTCTTATATCAATGACAGAGGGCGATATTACAATTTGCGGTCATAGTATTCGCACGGAGCGTGAAAAGGCGCTAGAGCAAATTGGGGCGATCGTAGAAAATCCTGAACTATATGATTATATGACTGGAATGCAAAACTTAAAGCATTTTGCGAACATGGCAATTACACCAATTAGTAAAGAGCGCATTGCTGAGATTGTAAAGCTTGTCGAATTAGAGCACGCGATTCATAAAAAGGTGAAAACATATTCACTTGGTATGAAACAACGTTTAGGAATTGCACAGGCATTACTTCATCAGCCGAAAATCTTAATTTTAGATGAGCCAACAAATGGATTAGATCCAGCGGGTATTCGCCAAATTCGAGATTATTTACAACGTTTAGCGAAAGAAGAGAATATTGCTGTAATCGTATCAAGTCACTTATTAAGTGAAATTGAACTCATGTGTGATCGCGTCGTTATTATTAAGCAAGGTGAGTTTGTGCAGGAGTACAACTTACACGAACAAGCGAAACACGATGAGACAGTAGTTGTAGCGTTTGAAGTAGATCAAGTACAGAAAGCAAATGAAATCATTAAAGGTAAGACGCAAGGAAATGTAATTGCAGTATCTGTAATGAAAGAGGAAATCCCACAACTTGTAAAACGACTTGTGAATGACGATGTGCTTGTATACGGAGTTACTGTTCAAAATAAAACGTTAGAGGATGAGTTCTTAGCGATTACAGGGGGAGTGAAAGCGTAATGTTTAAATTAATTCAAAATGAATTTTTAAAGTTACATGCGAAAAAAGGTATGTATATTTTAATTGGTGTCATTGCAGTATTGGAGATTTTGGGAGTTTTAGCGATGCTGAAATGGGGAGACGGAAGTGAATTTAAAGGATCATATTTAGATTTTGCAAGTTCAGAGATTGGTTTAATTACTTTGTTTGCAACAATTTTTGGGATTACGATTGCTTCTCGTATGATTACTGATGAGTTCCAAAAAGGTACAATTAAGCAGTTATTAATCCGTCCAAGAAAACGAATTACAGTTTTATTCTCTAAATATATTACAGTGTTACTTACTATAGTATTTATCATATTTGCTAGCACGTTAATTGCAATGATTATTGGCGGAATTGTAATGGATGGTAGTAAAACAGAATTAACGGTAGGAATCGTAATGAAATCTACTTTATATCAAGTACTTTCACCGTTCTTCTTTGCGACACTTGCATTTTTCTTAGCAAACGTATTTAGAAAGTCTGTATTACCATTAATTATTACGATGTTCCTCTTCTTCTTACAAGGACCAATTAATATGGTACTGATGATGTTTGCAAAAGGTGTAGCGAAATTTGTAGTGTTTTTCCATTTAAATTTAAGTGTGTACGATAGTAATAAACTAGTAAGTGGCGGAACGGAACCAACATTTACAGAGTTTACATTTACAACTTCATTATTACTTGTAGCTGCATACTTTGTTGTATTACTTGTAGCATCAAGTGTATTATTCCAAAAACGTGACGTATTATAATAAAAGAAATCCCCGCTTGTAAAAACGGGGATTTTTATTACATAACTTTCTTGTATATTTCAACTGGAAGAAAAGAATGATTACTATATATATTGTTCGAAAGTATTTGAGAAAAATAGGAAGAACTTCAACTATATTCATATTATAATTTAGTTATCACACCATTTACTTTTACTATTTTTGGAGGTGTTCTATGTGCACTATGCATTTTCACGTATAAGACTACGTAGCTTTTTTGGATGGATGATTATAGGATTGTTCCTTACGATGATCCCATTAAGTCTATCAAATGTTTCTGATAATACGGTGGAAGTTATTTCACAAATAACTGTATTTTTTCTATTTCCGTTATTTTGGTTATACGTAAAAACAAATAAAAATAATATTGTATTTAATAGTTTTTTTGATAAACCAGGACGTTTACCGTGGGGATTAATTGTATTAGCAACGATAATGGGAATGATTTTTTCAGTTGGTATATCTCATATTCAATTTTACATATTAGCACATACGTTACCGAATTTCTTAGTTACTATGTTAGAAGAAGGAAATGTTATTAATACGAGTAACATATATATGACGATATTTACTTTCGTTTCAGCATGTGTATTAGCACCTATTATGGAAGAGGTTATTTTTAGAGGCTTCTTTTTACAGCGCATGGCTTATAAATGGGGCATTAAAAAAGCTGTAATCATATCTTCACTTATTTTTGGTTTAGGACATTTTGATGTTATTGGTGCATTTATGTTTGGTATTGTAATGTGCCTTTTATACATAAAGACGAAAAATATATGGACGAATATCGCTGTACATGCTCTAAATAATTTAATTGCAACAAGTATGCAATTTGTCGGTGGAGAAGAGAGTAGCGCAATCTCAATTACTGAATTACAAGCGCAAAGTAATTTATGGATCGGTATTGGTCTTACAGTTGTTGGATTACTTTGGTTAATTCCTTACGTTTGGAAACAATGGCGTACAGTAAAAGAAGTGGGTGTGCCACTAGTGCGCTTTATAAATGAGGAAAAAGTGGTGAGTGCATTACAAGAAAATGAAGTGTATAGTCAAGTGATCGTAACAGATAGACTGATGGCTGTAGAGCTACCAGATGAGGCTGTAAATAAGCTTCGATTAGAAGAAAATGATTATGTAACAGTATCTGTAGAAGAAGATAAAATTGTAATAAAGAAAGCGCGTGATAGATAATTAAAAAGTAGCTCTTAGGAGCTACTTTTTAATTTGTAATAATTTCTACACGAAAATTATTACCGTTCTTTACATATTTAATATCTGTAACAGTGCGGACTGTTTTTAAAATCTCCACTTTTTCACCAATTCGAGGGATAGTCGGAACATTATCCCAAATGCCAAGTAAATCATCTAATTGTGCCGTTTTTTCATAAAACCAGATTTTCAATGTAAAGCCCCTTTCTCGAACTTTATGTATTTTAATACATAATATATTATTTTTATTCTTATTGTAAGGGGTTTTTTTGTATTTTATGAATAAAAATAAATTAAGCTTCTGGGAAGATATGTTCAATATCAGGAGTAAGAGATACTTCTGATAATACGATATGAGAAACTGTCGTTGCATATGAAGAAACATCATTGATAAAATCTTCAAGTTCAACGAGTGAAGGAACAGAAATTTTTACAATGTAGCATAAGCTTCCTGTTACTCGGTAACAAAAACTTGCAGATGGATAAGACTGAATAAATTGTTGCATACGTGTTGTATCACCATTTTTTAAAGTGATTTCTAGAATACAATCTAAAACGAGTCCTGCCTTTTTATAATCAATATCGATTGTGTATTTTTGAATAACACCTTCGCTTTCGAGCTTACGAACACGTTCTGAAGTAGACGGAGCAGATAAGTTTACTCGTTTAGCCAATTCACGCATCGAAAGGCGACTATCATTATATAATTCATTTAAAATTTTTCGATCAACACGGTCTAATTGCATTTGTAAATATACCTCCAATAAAATAATGATTTTTGTAAAGGAAAAATATAAATTAAGATTCATATGAAATGTAAAGTGAACGTTATTTATTTTACAATAAAACAGAAGGAAATAGGAGGGGAAATGATGGAGAGAATTTCATTATCAAATGTAGGAGATACAAAGTTTCAAAAGTTATTAGGGCATAATTCGGATATATTACATTCGTGGAGTACGTTAGAAGATACACTGTACAATAAAGGAACTCTTTCAGCAGAGTTGAAGGAGCAAGTGAGAAGAACATTAGCGTATGGGAATGAATGTCCGTACTGTATGGCAAAGGGAAGACCTGATGATGTGCAAAAGGCAGAGGAGATTGGTGTAGCTGTTACTTTTGCGCATACATTTGTTCATGACCGAAAAGCAATAGATGATACTATGTTTCACGTATTAAAACAATATTGGACAGAAAAAGAAATTGTAGAGCTTTGCGCCTATGTTTGCTTTATTACTGCGTCACAACAACTTGGTTTTCTGTTTCAATTACAGCCGAATGAAGGAGAAAATGATGACTAATCAAATAGCACTTATTATAATTGATGTACAAAAGGCGTTTCAGTTACCATACTGGAGCGAGAGAAATAATCTTTTTGCTGAAGAAAACATGAGAATGTTATTAGCAGAATGGAGAAAAAGGAAACGACCAGTTTTTCATATTCAACATGTAAATAAAGAAAATGCTCAATCGATGTTTTATGAAGGAGCGGAAACGGTGAACTTTAAAGAAGAGCTGAAGCCATTACCAGGTGAAGTGATTATTCAGAAATCTGTTAACAGCGCGTTCATTGGGACAAATTTAGAAGAGCAATTAAGAGAGAACAAATGTAATGCAGTAGTGGTTGTAGGATTAACGACAAATCATTGTGTGGAGACTACGACACGAATGGCAGGAAATTTAGGATTTACAACGTATTTAGTGAGTGATGCAACGGCTACTTTTAACCGTAAAGGTCTAGATGGTAAAGAGTATAATGCAGAGGATATTCACAATATGACACTTGTAAATTTACATGAAGAGTTTGCTACGATTGTAACGACAAAAGAAGTGTTAAAATTATTTTAAGAAAATAATTGCGAATTATGTAGAAAAAAATAAGAATATTTCGTATAATCTAAGTACAATCATTTTGAAATAGGGGTGGCATCATATGGAGCAAATTCCGGTAAAGAGAATAGAAGAAGTACTTGTTGTAGCAGGGGACGATAAACAGAAGCAAAAGGAATTTTATGAATTGCTCTTATCTACTGAGTTTTATGTTGCTGGTTCACTAGAAGCAGAGGACGGGGCAACAGAAGGAATACTTCGTTTGCGTCATTTCCAAGGAGAGGGTAGATGGATCGTTCCGTTCTTTACACAAATGGAATTTGTAAAAGACGTGTTGCCAGAAGGAACGCCCCTTATTACGATACGTGGAAAAGAATTATTTGGTAGCATTGAGAAAGATGCTACAGCAGTATTAAATGTTGGCACTGATATAAGTAAAACATTTATTCCAGAAGAAGTTGCAGATATCGCATCTGGACGAATTTTTAATTATTATAAATAAAAGGAAAAGCGGAATCGCTTTTCCTTTTTAATTTGAATACGGATTGGCTACGCCAGAAGAAATAGAGATTGTTTTATTATTTGTATTTATTGTCGCTGTAGCTCCAAGAGGAATCCCGATGTTTGGGCTTATATGTCCAATCGGTAAACCGAATAGGACAGGTATATGATATGGTGCGAAAAATTCATATAGTATTGTTTGCAATGATTGAGATGGTTTAGAAGGAGTGCAGTCGTGACAACTTGTAAAAATAACACCGCTACATTCATTAAACTTTCCAGATATAAGTAGCTGATTTAACATACGGTCAATGCGATACGGTTCTTCCCCGATGTCTTCAAGCAACAAAAGTTTATTAGCCGTAATTATCTCATAGGGTGAGCCAATTATACTCGTTAATACAGTTAAATTTCCTCCCGCCAATGTGCCTGTAACTGTACATGGAGAGGTAGGTACGATACATTCTGAAGCAGATAAGATGGTTGAATACGGATGGAATAGTTGATTGAAAGAAGATAAAGAAAGAGAATCTACACCTTTACCTAATTCTTCAACCATTGGACCATGAAAAGTAACAAGCTTTGCATAACGTGAAAAGGCCGTATGTAAAGCTGTAATATCGCTATATCCCCAAAAGATTTTTGGATTCTGCTGAATGATTTCATATTGAATGTGAGGGAGGAGACGAGCACTTCCGTAACCACCTCGTGCACAGAAAATGGCCTTTACTTCATTATTTGTAAATGCTTCATGTATATCATCGAGCCGAACTTGATCACTTCCAGCTAAATATCCATATTTCTTATAAACACTCTTCCCAATTACTACAGATAAACCCATTTCTTGTAATAGGGTTACCCCTTTTAATACATTTTCAATTGTTGGTGGGCCGGACGGTGCAATAATCATTACTGTATCACCTTGTTGTAACGCATTTGGATATATCATTGTTTTCAGCCTCCTTCACTTTCAATATATTCGCTTCATAGGAAGTTCAACCCTTGTAAAAGAAGGGGAAAGTTTGTCAAATAAAGAAGATATAAGGGGAATAGGAGGAGAAATGATGTTTACAAGTCGAGTTATAGATACATTACAAATTAAGTATCCCATCATTCAAGCAGGTATGGCAGGTGCAATTACGACGCCTGAGCTTGTTGCAGCTGTAAGTAATAGCGGAGGACTAGGAACGCTTGGAGCAGGCTATATGAGCCCTGAGCAAATTCGTGAAGCAATTTATAAAATAAGGGAACGAACTGATAAGCCTTTCGGTGTTAATTTACTGTTAACGAAAGAGATACAGATAGAAGAAGAGAAAGTAAACTTGGCAAAGGTATTGCTTAGCGGAGTGAATAGAGAATTCGGTATAGAGGAAGAAGAGACGATAAAGCTTCCAAAAAGCTATAAAGAACAATTACAAGTGTTAGTAGAAGAAAACGTACCAGTCGTTAGCTTTGCATTTCAAACGTTAGAAAAAGAAGAAATAGATGACTTAAAAAGAAGAGGAATAAAAGTCATCGGAACAGCTACTCATGTGAGAGAGGCGAGGGTGCTTGCTGAATTAGGAGTAGACATTATTGTCGGTCAAGGTAGCGAGGCAGGAGGGCATAGAGGAACGTTTATTGGGAAAGAACAGGACGCTATGATTGGGACGTTTGCATTAATTCCACAGTTAGTAGCAGCAGTCCCGCATATCCCAATTGTTGCAGCAGGTGGTGTAATGAACGGACAAGGGCTTGTTGCGGCATTTACACTGGGGGCAGAAGCTGTTCAAATGGGATCAGCCTTTTTAACGAGTAAAGAAAGTATTACGCATGATGTGTATAAAGAAGCAGTGTTACATAGTACAGATACGAGTACAACTGTGACCCGTGCGTTTTCCGGGAAATATGCGCGGGGTATTCGTAATGAATTTATAGAGAGACATGAAGGGAAAGAAGAAGGGCTTCCGATGTATCCAGTGCAAAATGTATTAACCTCTAAAATACGCCAAGAAGCAGCAAAACAAAATAAAGGAGAATATATGTCACTTTGGGCAGGACAAGCGTCATCATTAGCGCGAATAGAATCAGCTCAGCATGTAGTGGAGCGAGTGATGAAAGAAGCAGATAACGTAATCGAACAATTGCAAAGTGTATATAGAAAAAGACCACTTGAATAATTCAAGCGGTCTTTTCTTTAGTTTGCTTTATAAAATTGTTGGATGGCTTCATCGATATAAACCCAGCCTTTCCAACCTAAGTGCATGTGATCTTTTAAGAAGTATTTATCATACTCATGATTTGAGAAGTCGGCAATTGGATAGCCAGCTTTCTCAATTTGCTCATGAACTTTCTTATAGTACAATTCTCGGCGTTCTTTCGGGAAGCCCGCGTAATCGTACCAAGGACCTTTTACAGGAACAGAAATGAAGAGTGGTTTTGCACCAGATTGTTTTAATAAATCAAGTACAATTTGTAAATCTTCATATTCTGGCGATTGATCATAAGCATCATTTTTTAAGTAGCCTTCACGTTGCTTTAATTTCTTCTTGATTTTGCTGTTGAAGTAATCATCTTCGATACCATATTCGTTAGAACCTGATTCTACTGCACCAGTTTGATCTGCATGTTTACGAGCTTCTTCCCAATTCATTTGTTTTAATGAAGGGTCAAGTTTTTCTTTATGCGGTTTAATATCAAACATTGCTGTAAATAAATCTTTACGATCTAAAATGTTACGATAAATATAAGCGAAAGGTTTAGCAGCAAGTGCTTTTACTTTATGCTTTGTATCATCATAAACGATACCTTCAAGCGAAATTTTTAGTAAAGTTTCTTTCTTGACGATCTCAAAGTTTAATAAACGTTTTGCAATTTGCTTTTTCATTTCAGGCTGTAAGTCATCATTGAAAAGCAAGTGATAGCCTTGTTGTTTTGAAAAGTTAGGTGCAAAGTGTGTTTCATCAATACCTTGTGGTACAAACCATTGAGGAGAAAGAACGAATACCATTTTCTTACCCTTCAATTGATCCATTGTAGATGCAAAGTTTAACACATGTACAAGGTCTTGTGTTCCTCCGCGTCCAAGTAGGAATGGTGTGAACCCTTCAGGCTTTACTTTGAAATAATTTGATGGATGGAAAGCATCCATACGTGCGAATTCCGATGAACCGTACATCGGAAGGTATTTCGGGTCTGCTAACATCTTTTGCTGTAATATCATACTTTGAATCTTTTCTTCTTTTAAAGAAGTGGCAGCTTGTTCTACTTTTTCATCACTTAAAAGTGGAAGTAGAAAGCGCGTTGGAATAAGTAAGAATACAGCAAAAAGGGCCAATGCTAAAAGCATCGGACCAAATTTTGCTTTGTTCATCGGATTTCTTCCAACTTCTTGATAACCATGTTTGGTGTAGCCCACTCGTCACGGTCAAAATCAGAAATAGAAACTTCAATATCTAAACGCTCTTGGAATTCAACTAATAAAGATACTACAGCGAAAGAATCAAGAATACCTTCTTCAAATAATTGAACATCTAAGTTTTCTTTCACAATATCGTTCTCACATACTTCTTCTAAAATATCTAATACTTGCTCTTTAAATTCTGCCATTTTTAAAATCTCCTTTATATCCGAAATATATTATATGTGCAACTTCTTACTAGTATAAGAAGGGTGCATTAAAAGTATCTGTTAAGGTGTCCAGAGAAAATTAGGAAACCGAAACATACAACGTGGAACGTAATTACAATCGCAAGGACGTGTGTAAATTTATTGTTTGGCCAAAACTTATGCTTCTTGTTTTTTCGCTCGAAAATATCGAATAAAATAAACAGTGCGGCATGATATAGACCATAAATAACATACTGCGCAACAGCGCTTCCTTGGATGTGCCAAATTCCCATAATGAAGAAGTTTAAAAATGCACCGATATACGAAATTGTGTAACGGTTTTTAATTAACTTTTTCTTCGTTGCAAAAAAGACGAAACGCATGTAAATAAAATCACGGAACCAGAATGATAAACTCATGTGCCAGCGGTTCCAGAAGTCTTTAATATTACGACTAAGGAATGGCTTATTAAAGTTTTCTGGCGTTTTAATTCCCATCATGTAACTGATACCAATTACGAACGCACTATAACCTGCAAAGTCAAAGAATAATTGCATGCTAGTAGCGTACATAAAAATCGTATTAGATAAAAGTGTATCTTGATTGGCGAATACTGCCTTTACAAGATATGTTGTTATTAAGTGCGCGATTATAAATTTATACAGAAAACCTTGGAAAATACGGTTAAGCCCTGTATATAGTAACTTTTGATATTCTTCAGCGCTAGGTGGCTTTTGAATATCTTTTTGGAATCTACGGTAACGATCAATAGGTCCACTTGAAATCGCAGGGAAGAATAAAACAAACTCCCAGAAATTAAAGAAGGAAAGTTCTTTAATTAAATTATCACGAACTTCAAAGACCATTTGTACAGCTCTAAATGTTACGTAAGACATACCCGCGAAAACAATAAAATGTAATTCAGGTACAAATGGTGCGATTTTTGCCAAAATAAGTGGCAAAATCGATAAAATAACAGCTATACAAAACATGAATGTACTATTATTTTGTTTTCTTAAAATTAAATAGCCTTTAATAAGGGCATATTGCCAAATAATAAATGCGGCTAACATAATCGCTTGCTTCGGTTTATCCGAGAAGATAATAACGAGCATTACTAATGTTAAAACGGCATTATATTTACGCAACATTTTACCTTTTAGTCCAGCTATGATAGTAGGTATTAATAAAATGCCCACTATAGCGAAAAAATAAAATGATCCATATGCGGTCATGCTGTAACCTCACTCAATAATTTTTTGCGATCTACCTTTCCATTTGGTGTCATTGGAATAGAAGATTGATACATGAATTTACGTGGAATCATGTAGTTTGGTAATCGCTCATTGAGTTCTTTTTTAATTGCAGATGTTAATTTGAATTCTTTTTCAAATGAATGTTCGCCAGGAACAACAACCGCTAATAAATAATCGTATTTCTCACCTTTTTTAATTGGAACGATAACTGCTCCTTCTACGTAAGAACACGCACGAAGGTGATGCTCAATTTCTTCTAATTCCATTCGATAACCATGCAGCTTAATTTGGAAATCAAGACGACCATTATAGAATAGAAGACCATTTTCAACATAGCCAGCATCGCCTGTTTTATAGGCGCGCTCACCGTCAATCATAGTAAATGCTTTTTCTGTTAATTCAGGGCTTCCTAAATATCCAACACTTACGCTTGGACCGACAATTACGATTTCACCTTTTTCACCATCAGGTGCAATGGTGCCATCTTCTTTCATAATAAGAAGGCGGCAATCTGATTTACAGTAGCCAACTGGAAGTGATTTGTATTGATCAAGCACTTCTTCTGTAACGTGAATACCTGTTACAGCGACAGTAGCTTCTGTTGGACCGTACGTATTCATAATTGTCGCTTTCGGGAAACGCTCAATTAATTTTCTAGCTACTTCATTTGGTAACACTTCACCGCAGAATAAGAATGTTTTCATGTTCGGTAGCATACTCTCAGAGAAAGATGCTTCCATTAAACACATCTCTGCGAAAGATGGTGTTGAAGTCCATACTTGTATATCCGATTGCTCTAAAGAAGCAAACAAGTCTTTTGGACGTGCAATCATATCTTTATCGATCGCCCAAAGTGTACCACCTGTTACTAATGATGGGTAAATATCCATGACAGATAAATCGAATGAGAAAGGTGCTTGGTTTAAGAATACTTGTCCTGTTTGTAAGTTGAAATCTTCTACAGCCCATTTTGTAAAGCTTACAAGGCAGTTATAAGTAATCTGAACCCCTTTCGGATTACCTGTGCTTCCTGATGTGTAAATAATGTAGAAGTTCTCATCACCTTTTACCGCATGTTCAGGATTTGGAGTGTTCCCTTTATGAGTAAAGAAAATATCTTTTAAGTTGTCTTCACTTACAATGCGAACTGGTAAATCAGTTACAGTTACTTCAGTTCCTGATAAAAGTAGTTTCGCACCAGAATTTTCAGCGATACGTTGTACACGATCAGCTGGGATAGATAAATCTACAGGAATATAAGCGTGTCCAGCTTTTACACATCCTAAAAAGTTAATAATCATTTCAGGTTGCATATGGCCATACACCATAATTGGTGAACGATCATCTGGATACTCAGAAGAAATCCAATGTGCTAACGCATCAGAATCTTCCTTTAATTGTTTGTACGTAATTTTCGCATCTCGCCAAACAAAAGCAGTTTGATCAGGCGTTTCAATAGCCCACTTTTCAATTTGTTCTAATAACTTCATAACGTTCCCACCCTAAAATTCGTTGTAAATAAATGTACTTGTGTTTGTATCATGGAATCCATACAACCAAAGCAATGCAAATAAAATTGCAAGGTAATAAACCGTCTTTGCAACCCATTGTGTGAGTGGTCGAGACCATATCTCTTTTAATCTTTCCATGTCTTTCCCTCTCTTAATGAAATGATAGCTCTTTGTAGGTATCATGTCCTACATTATTGTGAAAAAAACAAAATTCCACATTTTAGGTAAAAATAAGTCAAAAGGCTCTTTTCTGATATTAGCACTAAATACTAAAAAAGAAAATCCCTAACTTAGCAATTATATTACATTCAGCATGAATTTGTAATGGGTTTGACATGTAAATAGGAAGTGGATTGTGTGAATGTATAAAAGTGGTCTGGGAGAATGTATAGAAATGTAATATTTGTTTGAGTTTTTCATAGTTAATATATGAATTGTTAAAGTTTCATAAGAGGAGGAATTTCTGATGAAGAGGATGTGGAAGGATCTTATTTCAGAAGAAAACATTATTAAGTGGAGACAGCATTTTCATAAATATCCGGAATTATCATTTCATGAAAAAGAAACTTCACAATTTATATATGATACATTATGTTCATTTTCTTCTTTTGAAGTAACGAGACCGACGAAGTATAGTGTACTAGCAATTAAAAGAGGGACGGGACAAGGGAAAGTAGTTGCGATTCGAGCTGATATAGATGCTTTACCAATTCAAGAAGAGCCAAGGAAATCTTATACGTCTGTGAATAAAGGAATGATGCATGCATGTGGGCATGATGCTCACGCAGCTATTTTGTTAAGTACAGCAGAGGTGCTATCAAATATAAAGGAAGATTTCGTAGGTGAGATTCGTCTCTTCTTTCAGCACGCAGAAGAGGTGTATCCTGGCGGGGGACAAGAAATGGTTGAGGCAGGCGTGATGGATGGTGTTGATTATGTAATAGGTTTACATGTTATGTCTGGATTGGAGAGCGGGAAAATCGGAATTGCGTATGGACCGATGATGGCGGCACCGGACGTATTTACAGTTGAAATTCAAGGGAAAGGAGGGCATGCGGCGAGGCCAGAAGAAACGATAGATCCTATTGCTATCGGAGCGCAGATTATTACAAATTTACAACATATCGTATCAAGAAATACAAGTGCTTTCATGCAAAGAGTTGTTTCAGTTACGCAGTTTCATGGGGGAATGGCTGATAATATTATTCCTAATGCAGCAACTTTAATGGGAACTGTGCGTTCTTTTAATCAAGCGTTAAGAATAGAAGCAGAAGAGAAAATTGAGCAAATCGTGAAAGGAATTACAAAAGCGCATGGAGGGAAGTATACATATACGTATCGATATGGATATGATCCGGTTATTAATGATGAATATATTACGAAAGTAGTAGAAGAAAGTGCACTACATTTGTTTGGGAATGAGCGTGTTGTGAAGCTTGAACCTTCTATGGGAGGAGAAGATTTTTCAGCATATTTAAGAAAAGCACCGGGTTGCTTCATTAAATTGGGGACGGGGAATGAAAAGATCGATACTTGTTATCCACATCATCATCCAAAATTTGATGTAGATGAAGCAGCTTTAATTTATGGAGTGGAATTATTTCTAGAGACAGCGATAAGATTACTAAAATCGTAAAAAAGTATAAAAAAAGGCAACTGCGCTCTATCGCAGTTGCTTTTATTTCTTTCCGTCAGAGAGGGCTGAGAAAGAACTATGCTCATTTATAGTATATGAATAGCTAACGGACAAGCTTGTACATTTTAATCATTTTTTTAAAAATAGTTGTTGACATTGATAATCACTGTCAATTAATCTAAGGGTAGTTGAAATTGATAATTATTATCAATAGGATGGATGCGACATGTTAATGAGAAAAAAATTTCACCTTCTACGGAGGGGATTAAAAGATAAAAATAAAGATGTTGATCAGCATATGGAATGGCAACGAAATGTAATTCGATCTGAATATGTAGATGAGAAGAGTACACTTCCAACAGAAAAAGAGATACAAGGTAAAAGGAGAGATTCAGTTGAGTAAGTTAGTAATGATATTTGCAAGTATGAGTGGAAATACAGAGGAAATGGCTGATCATATTGCGGGTGCAATTCGTGAAACAGAAAATGAAATTGAAGTGATCGATATTATGGATTCACCAGAGGCTTCTATACTAGAACAGTATGATGGAATTATTTTAGGTGCTTACACTTGGGGAGATGGTGACCTTCCTGATGATTTCTTAGATTTTTATGACGCAATGGATTCTATTGATTTAAATGGGAAAAAAGCAGCAGTATTCGGATCATGTGATTCGGCTTATCCGAAATACGGCGTGGCGGTTGACATTTTAATAGAAAAGCTACAAGAGCGCGGAGCTGCAGTTGTGTTAGAAGGACTAAAAGTAGAATTAACGCCAGAAGATGAAGATGTAGAAAAATGTTTACAGTTTGGAGCTGAATTTGTAAAACACCTTTCTTAATGGCAGAAGGGAGATGGAGAGCAAGTGCATGAGAAAATCGCAATCAAAACGATGACAGATTATCATTTGTATGATTTTATGCGTTGCCCGCATAAATTTTATTTTCGTCATATAAAAAGAAGAGAACCTTCTTCGTTTGAATGGCAACAAATCGCACAAATGATTGTGAATCGAATTATTAACGAATATTACACACTACCTGCGGGCCAACAAACGAAAATTGTACTTTTAATATTAATAGAAAAGTATTGGAAAAAAGTAAGGGTTAATATGTTTGCTTCGAAGGCGGAGTATTATATTGTGTTAGCGAAGCTAACAGATCACTTATTACAGTTTGTTGAAAGAGATGATAGTCAGACACCGCCGTTATTTTTGTATGAAAAATTTCAAATATATATGGAAGAGTTAGGTGTCCACATGTCATTGACATTAGAAGTTGGTGAGTGGAGTACTGAGTCGTTTGTAATTAAAAAGTATGTTGTCGATGCGGATGAGGAAATGCTTGCTCTTTGTCAAAAGTTAATGACAGTATTCAGTTATAAAGCTTTCGGCATTCTTCCAGGAAAAATTGAAGTTATTAATTTAATAGAAGGAACTAAGTATGAGTACATTCCGAAACAGGAAGATATTATAACTGGCATGGCTGATTTATCTAGAATGAAAGAAATGTTGCAACAACCTGAGCATTATACAGAGCGTCATTTTCGTTCTGAGTGTATGAGTTGTGCGTTTCGTAGTGAATGCCAAAGGGAAGAAGTAAAGAAAGAAGCGAAGCAGAAGAAAAATATCGTACATTAAAGGATGCAATTTTGCATCCTTTTTTGTTATTGACATGAAAAGCTTTTCATCATTTACCGTATATTTGTAGCAGATTTTAATAAAGGGAGGAATAATCAATGAAAGATGAAACGAAAGTATTTCAATGGTTAAAAGAACAGAATGCTCCTTTTGGAATTCAACTGCAAATTTTACAAGCGTTTCAACTGTATCAAATTATTGTTGAAATGGATAAAAAGTTAATGATGTATGAAGAGAGAGAATATCGGGAGAGAATTTAATCTCGGCCCTGTAGTATTACTTTCAGTTTTTCTGTACCTGCTAGGAATTCAAGTTCATTCTTTGTTTCAAAGTTATAAATCATATTATGTAATAAAGGACTGTATTGATAAAAGGTCGTGATGCGGTGAATGAGTAATGGATCATGGTGTGAAATAAGCGTACTGTATTGTTCATATACTGATGTAGTAAATTCATGTCCGAAATCATAATATAGCCCAGCAAAATCAAAGGCGGGATCTCCAATTTGAGCATCACCAAAATCGATAATCCCTGAAATGGTTTTATTTTGGTGATCAAATAAAATGTGATGATGTGTAAAGTCAGCGTGAATAATTGTTTTTTGAAAAGTGGATGTATCGATACATATAAAGAAATTTTCGAATAAACAATTTAACGCTGATTTCTGGTATGAAGCAAGACTGTTAGTAAGATATTGAGTTAATTTTGTTTGTAGCTCTTTCCAGTAGGTGAGTGTTTTTTCTATAGGGAATTCTAATGCCTTCACACGCTTTAAAGGAATACTATGTAGAGCCGCAAGGAAAGTCGCTAATTGTGTAATAATTACTTCAAGTTCTTTTTTCTCTAGCTTGGTAACTATCTCTTTTTTAAACGGTTCACCATGAATGAGAGTATAGTAACTACAGAGGGGAATAGTATCAGTATCCTTTTTATAGAATAGGTGATACTTTGGAACCTCGATTTCTTGTAGCAAATGAGAGAGAATTATGCACAGTTCTTTTTCTAAAGGAATTCGCATTGCATATTCTTGTTTTCGCGGGAAACGAAACAGTAGCTCATCATTTACTATAACTGCTACATTATCCCATCCTTCTTCATTTTGTTTATATGAATGTATAGAAAGATTAGGCAAAGCTTCTTTTATATACTGTTTGTAAGAGTCCATAATTGTTCCTCGTTTCTGAATTAAGTTATTCCACTTTATGATATCAGAATTTTCTTTCTATATGTTAAAATACAACTATCATTATGAAGAAGGGCGGGAGTATTACGAAGAAAAGACTATTCATCATTTCTCTATGTATCGCTTTTGGATTGTTTTGGTCATATAAAGAAGAGGTTTTTGCTAGCTTTAAACCGATTAATCAGTACGGATTAAATAATGAATTAAAGAACAAAAGTATAGAAACTTTAACTCATAATGAAATGAAAAAGGTAGGAGAACATTTTGTGACAGAGCAATTATCAGTGTTTGAGCTTAATAATAAAGAAGATGTGAAACGAAAAGGTGAAGTACTATTTGTAAATAGAGGGTATGAACAATTAATAGGAAATTATTATCCAAATCGGTTTCGGGATTTAGAGTATAAATTTACAAACGAGGACATACGTGAAGTGACGGATGAAAGTTTTCGCTATCAAACTGTAGCGTACGTTGCGGGTACTGAAAATGGTAAGAGAAGCGAAATGAAATTGAATTATGAAATAAAAATTGTAAAGGTTAATAATATATTTAAGGTGTTAGAACAAAAACAGTATGTACAATAAAGTGAAACATGAATTAGTGCTACAAATAGCGGATAAAAAAATCCCCCAGTTCTTTGAGGGATTCTAAAGGTTTTCATTTTGTTGACCAAGTTCTTTTTGAGCAATATATAAATTTCCTTGCTCGACTTGTTTCTGTGTAAGAACAGAATCACCTGCATACCCTTTTTCTGTTTTCACAGTTCTTTTTGAACGATTGGAATCTTGTTTCTTCATATGTAATATGTCACCTTTCCTTAAAAATAAACGAAAATGATGAGTACGAGTAACACCGCAGCAAAAATGGTAATGCCCATTAAAAACGAGGTGTTTTTATATTTAGGTGGCTTATGTACATCTTGCCGATATCCAGGTGAAATTTCAGGGGCGAATTCTTCATCGAATGATTGCTTTTTTTCTTTTTCGTCCATATGTATCCACCTTTCTTTTTCATTATGTTATACGTTCAAAGAAAAAATATGCATAAAGAAAACCGCCCCTCTATCGTGAGCGGCGGTTTTCTGTTGTATATTTTCTTTGAACTTGAAAGAGACGGACAAGAAGGAAGATAGCGCCAAATGCTAGACCGATAATAAGACCGATCCAATATCCTTTTGCTGCCCAGTCAGTATAAGTTGCTAATATGTAACCGAGAGGGAGACCTATTCCCCAGTAAGCGATTAATGTCATAATTAAGGAAACATTTACGTCTTTATAACCACGTAGTGCCCCTTGTACAGGAGTTGCAATTGCATCTGAAATTTGAAATAAAATCGCAAATATAAGAAATTCTTTTGCTAAATGATGAACTTGTATATCTGTCGTATAAATTGAAGCAATTGCATCATCAAAGAAGTAGAGAAGAATTGAATATAATAGGGCGAATGCAAGTGCTAAGCCAATCCCGATAAATCCATATTGTTTTGCGTTATTGTATCGCTTTGCTCCAACTTCAAATCCAACAGCGATGGTCATTGCCATTGCTAAACTTAAAGGAGTCATATATAACAAGGAAGCGAAGTTCATAGCTGCTTGATGAGCAGCGATTGTTGTCGTACTAAAATTACTCATCATAAGTGTCACCGCAGCGAAAATACTCGTTTCAAAAAAGATAGCAAATCCGATAGGGACGCCAAGTTTTAAGAATTCAGTCCAACTTGAAAGAGAAGGACGATATAATTGTTTAAATATATTGAAAGATGCGAAAGGCTCTTTCGTACGAATAATAATAACGGTAATGATTAAAATGCACCAATAGGTTGCTGCAGAAGCAATTGCCGCTCCAACACCACCGAGTTTTGGAAAACCGAAATGACCAAAAATTAATACATAATTTAATACTACGTTAATTGGTAATGATAGTAATGTAATGATCATCGTTGTGCGAGTTTTTCCTAATGCATCAATAAAGCCGCGTAAAACAGTGTAAGTAAATAAAGGGATAATTCCAATTGCAATAATACTTAAAAATTGTGCCGCAATACGTTCCACGGGTTCTTCCAGGCGCATGCCGTTTAAAATAGGTGAAACAGCGAAGAAACCGATAAGGATGACCACGAAACTAGCACAAATTGCTAAATATACTGCTTGTATGACAACTTGGGGAACATCCTCTTTTTTCTTTGATCCAACTAGCTGCGCAACAATTGGAGTAGTAGCCATTAAAATTCCTGTTAATCCGGTACTAACGGGAAGCCATATACTTGTTCCGATAGCAACACCCGCTAAATCAATAGGACTTGCGTGCCCGGACATTGTCGTATCGAAAAAACTCATTGCAAATAATGACATTTGCGTTACGAAAATCGGGAAAAATAGTAATACAAATTGCTTTAATTTTTGTGAGAATGAATTAGTTTCTTTCATAAAATCCCCTTTCCGCTAAAAAAACAAACTCATACTATCATACAATTTAATCAAAAAATAGAAAAGAAATACGCGCATACAACATGTACAATCAATAAAAAAAGGATGCACTTTAAAAGGGGATAAGGTATTATGATAAGGTGTGAAAAATTACATATTTGTTATTAAGGAGGCACTACTCGTGGCTGATTGGTTAATTGGAATAATCATGGGTGCTGTTGAAGGTTTAACAGAGTTTTTACCAGTTTCATCAACAGGACATATGATTTTAACAGGTCATTTACTTGGATTTGACGACGAGAGAGCGAAAGTTTTCGAAGTTGTTATTCAATTGGGATCGATTTTAGCAGTTGTTGTTATATTTTGGAAGCGTCTATGGTCTTTAGTAGGTATTGGGAAAGTAACAGATGGACCATCGTTAAATTTATTACATATTATTATCGGGATGATTCCTGCCGGCGTACTTGGCGTATTGTTCCATAGTGCGATTAAAGAAGTTTTATTTGGGCCAGGCCCAGTTGTCATCAGTTTAGTGGCTGGTGGTATTTTAATGATTGTTGCTGAGAAGTTTTCGAAACCAAGTACAGCAAGAACATTAGATGAAATCACATATAAGCAAGCATTTACAATTGGGATGTTCCAATGTTTAGCGCTTTGGCCAGGATTTTCTCGTTCTGGTTCTACAATAAGTGGTGGTTTATTAGCTCGCGTGTCACATACAGCGGCGGCTGAATATACATTTATTTTAGCAGTACCAATGATGGTAGCTGCAAGTGGTTTAGATTTAATTAAAAGCTGGGATATATTAAGTGCGGCTGATATCCCGTTATTTGCAACAGGATTTATTACAGCATTCGTTGTTGCGATGCTTGCAATTGTTTCATTCTTAAAATTATTAGGTCGTGTAAAACTAACACCGTTCGCTTACTATCGTTTCATTTTAGCTGCGGTATTCTATTTCTTCATTATGTAATAAAAAAACTGCCGAGTTCGGCAGTTTTTTTATTTTACTACTTTTTCCATCATGCTTTCCATTACATGTTCCCAAAGAGAAGTATCATCAGCTAATGTAGCACGGAAATTAGCGTACATTTCTTTTTGTTTCTCTTCGAATGTTGGATCTTCTTTTTCAGGCAATGTAGCGCGCATTGAAGTTACTAACTCTTGTACTTTTGGAGCGCGTGGTCCCCAAGCGGCTTGTTCATTTCCATCTTTATCAATGAAAATAAAAATTGGAATGGCACGTGCTGTTCCATTTGTTAAATATTGATCCATTAATTCTAAGTTTTCATCGCGAATTAATAATCTCATATCAATATTTGCAACTTCAGAAATTCGTTTCATAACAGGTACGCATAAAAGAGCGTCACCACACCAATCAGCTGTTAATACGATAACACGCCAGCCATCATTTTGGCGTTCTTCTAATACAGGAAGTAATTCATTTGGAATTGAAAAGTTATTGTAAATGTGCAGTAGCTCATATTGATTTACTTTCATTTCATTCACATATGTATCAAAGGACATACCTTTATCAGCCCATTGTTGTAAGTTCATAAGTAACACCTCTTTAGTATGATTTGTTTTCATTGTACCAATTTTTATATAGAAAAGCTTGCATTCTTACTCTTTCTTGTCACTTAATAATTGATTTAATAGGAAAAGGAATAGTACGACACATAATTCAGTAAGATTGGACAGTTGTACGCTCTCTATCCAATCATCGGCAGTATGAATGACGAACCAATCTAGCGTAATTTCAATGATTGCAAAAAGAGTAATAGCCAGCCAATTTGGCATGTTTTTTGTCATTGGATATAGCAACGCCTTGAGGAAACCGAAGATAAAGAATGTAATACCGTCTAAGAAAGTGATTAATAGAAAAAATAGAAGTAAAGCAGTGCGTGATCTATACTCTATACCTGTAATATGAAAGATTCCTACATAAACAAAGAATATAAATGCAAAAATTATAATGAGAAACAGAATAACAAAACCAATAATCAAAGTCTTATCTTTTAGATTGAGATTAGAAAATTTTTCTTCTTCACTCACTATTCCATCCCCTTTTTCTGGAAAATCAACTTTATTGTATCATGAAATATCTATTAAAAAACTACGAATTGTGGGAAAATAAGGTGACAAAAAGTAAGATTTCATGTAAAATTATTAATAAGGTTTTTATTTAACTAAATGAAATAAAAGGGGCTGTCAAAGTTGTCTCAAAATCGAGAGCAATTAATGGAAGAACTATCGACAAATGTTTTTGCTATGTTCCGCACGTTGCGTAATGATATTGGAAAGATATTTGGTGGTTACATACCGTGGAATGAGTTCATCGTCCTTAGAATATTGAATCGTACGAATAAAGAAATGGTATCACGTGTAGCCAATGAGTTAAATGTGTCGAATAGTCATATTACAGCTGTTACAGAAAAATTAATTAATAAAGGTTTTGTAACTCGTTCACGTTCTACGTCAGATCGCAGAGTTGTATATTTGGAGATTACAGAACAAGGAAAAGATTTAGTTGCAAAAATGGAAGGGGAGAAAAAGAAATATTTACAAGAAAGATTCTCCACGCTTTCAGAAGAAGAAATGAATATAATGATATCAATTTCTAAAAAACTTATTTAATTCATCACAGGTAAGAAAACGCTTACGTAATAAAGGAGAAGACCTTCCTTATGAGAGGAAGGTCTTCTTTCGTATGTAAAAGATTATAAAAAAGAAAATATGTAACATACTACTAGTAAAGGAAGGGGGCAGACATATGACAAATCGAAATGGTAGTAAAGGGAGCGGAAATCAAGGCTCACCAAAATCAGGACAATTTCAGCAAGAGTTTAGTACTGAATTTGAGACTGGTAATGATAATAAAGGAAAAGAATATCGTTCGAAAAAAGGAAGTAAATCAAAAAAGGAGTGAAATAATTCACTCCTTTTTTGATTTAAGATGCTGCGGATTGATCCGTATTATATTTTTCTTCTGATTTTGCGACGATCATTGCGCAAATTGCATCACCGGAAATATTTACAGCTGTTCTTGACATATCTAAAATGCGATCAATACCGATAATTAAGGCAATACCTTCTACCGGTAGATTTACTTGATTTAAAACCATCGTAAGCATTACAAGTCCAACACCTGGTACACCAGCAGTACCGATACTAGCTAGTACAGCAGTTAATACGACGACAGCTAATTGGGACATAGTAAGCTCAACTCCGTATACTTGAGCGATAAACACAGTTGCTACACCTTGCATAATGGCAGTACCATCCATATTAATTGTTGCACCTAGTGGTTGTACAAAAGAACTTATCGCTTTTGGAACGCCAAGTTTTTCTTGTGCTGTTTTCATTGCAAACGGAAGAGATGCATTAGAGCTAGATGTACTAAACCCAATTGCCATTACCGGTCCGAAATGTTTAAAGAAACGGACAATACTTTCTTTTGCTAATACCTTTAATAATCCGCCATAGACGAAGACGCCGTGAATAATAAGTACTAGCATAACGACAATCATATACTTGAACATCGCAGCGACGCCTGCAAGACCCATTTTACCAACGGATGAAGCGAGCAATCCAAATGTTCCGATTGGAGCTAATTTCATAACGAGATTAACAAGATACATCATTAATTCGTTGCCCTGTTCAAGTAATGAATGGATACCTTGAACCCGTTTTCCTAAAATAGCTATACCGAGTCCGATTAATACGGCAAAGGCAATAATTTGTAACATGTTTCCATCAGCCATCGCTTTTGCTGGGTTATCTGGTACGATATTTAGCAATGTATCGACGAAAGATGTTTCGGTTTTTGCCCCTTCATATTTAAGCCCTTCGGTTTTAAAGTTACCGCCAGATCCTGGTTGTATAATCAGTGCAAATGTAACTGCAATAGAGATGGCAACGGCTGTAGTTACAAGAAAGAATGAAATTGATTTTAAGCCGATTCTTCCAAGTTGTTTCGGGTCTCCAAGCCCAGCAGATCCAAGCACGATAGAAATGAATACAACAGGAACAACTAGCATTTTAATGAGGCGAATAAATAATTGACCAAGTGGATTGAACACATATTGATTTAATGGTTCAAAAATGGATGGTGCAGCTAAATTTAAAGTGAGTCCGACGACTAAACCGAGAAATAATGCGATTAAGATTGCTTTTGTTTGTTTCAATAAAACCCCCCCTTTATTTTTGTGAAATTACTTTCTACATTAATTGTACAGAAAAACCGCCTATTTTGACAGTATTTTCTGAATATTTTGTATGAAAATGTGTATTTAAATATAGATTGCTTTTGCTAAAGTAAGCAAAAAAGTTGGGGAATCTAGTTAGAACACAAAGTAGACCATCACATAGGATGGTCTAGGGAAGGGGACAATTTATGTCGATTTAATTAGGGATGGAAGCCATTCAAAGACACTGGGGAATGTCTTATAAATTAGGGAGGAACAGCTTCGATACATATACTATAAAAGTTGGATGTGACCCCCACGTGAACATAGAGTGAAAGAGAGAGGGAGTTTTAAATAGAAGATAGAGTAAACAAAAAAATAAGACCATCACAAATGACGGCCTAAGGAAGGGGACAATTTATGTCAATTTAATTAGGGATGGAAGTTGTTCAAGACACTGGGGA
>NZ_NJGF01000002.1:318295-318397 GCF_002209985.1 Bacillus sp. K2I17 | reverse complement strand
TCTTCCGTTACTTCTTCTGTTCCTTCTCTTTTTTGCTTTGCTAATGCTGCCGCTTTTGCTTTTGCCGCGGCGGCTGCCTTCGCCTTCGCTTTGGCCTTTTCT